>JAITHX010000253.1 GCA_031279735.1 Prevotellaceae bacterium | reverse complement strand
AATTAAGAATTACCTTCGGGAATTAGGGGATGTCGCAGATTTAACGGATTTACGCAGATTTGAAATCCGCGTAAATCTGTTAAATCTGTGTCATCTGTGTGCTAAAAATCCGAACCGCATCCCTTATAAGTTATTTATTCGACATCCCTAAGAATGAATTACAAGTCATAATTCCCGAAGGCAATTCTTAATTCTTAATTCTTAATTCTTAATTCTCACCGCGTCCGCAGGCTAATTCTTAATTTTTAATTCTTAATTCTTAATTTCCAAAAAGTCGTAGTGCGCTTTTGCGCGCGAGCGCTTTCCGTTGCCCGAGGCGTAGAGTCCTATGAAGACGCCGGAGAATCCGCCCGCGTTTTCCGTCGAGAGATAGCGGGTGTCGGGCGAGCCGAGTGTTTTAAACGATTTGCCGTCGTCGTCGCTATAATAAAAGGTATAAAAATCCTTGTTGCCGGACGCGCGAAGCAGAATCGGGCCGCTCTTTACTTTCACTTCCTTCTCGATATGGTCTATGCGATTCAGCCGGTAGCGAAGAACGAGCCGGTTTCCCTTTGCGATATACAGCTCGTAGCGGCATTTTTCGGACATGTAGAGACACATTCCCGCCGTCTCGTTTTCCGATTCGGGCGCAAACTCCATTCGCGCGGTTGCCGTGAAATCCTTGTGCAGCTGGCGTCGCCCGACGAAAGTGGGATTGTCGCGTTCTCCGAGCGTCAGCTCCGAGCCGGTCAGCGTCAGCCAGCCGCGCCGGTCGGTCAGCGAATAGTTTTCGCGCGCCGGATTGCGAAGGTATTGCCACGCGAACCCCAGCGTCGGAGCGTCGAACTCGTCGCGCGCCGGCGGTTCGGGAAAAGGATGCTGAGGCAGCGTCCTGCAGTTCATTCGCTCCTCTATCGGCACGCCGCCGTTCACCAGAGGCCAGCCGCCGCGCGGCCATTCGACGGGCATAAGAAAAGTTTCGCGTCCGAGTATGTGATGTCGTCCGGTGTATCGTATTCCGAGACATGCAAGCCACCACGAGCCGTCGTGCGCTTCGACAATTTCGCCGTGACCGAGCGACTGTATGGGATTGTTCTGCGACACGCGGCGATAGTGCGTCAGAATCGGGTTGTGCGGACAGGGATCGTAGGGTCCGAACACGTTTCGCGCTCTTGCAATCGTAACGCAGTGCCCGTCCTTGGTACTGCCGCCCTCGGCGATCATCAGATAATAGTAGCCGTCCTTCTTGTAAATATGCGGACCTTCCGGATGACGCCCGCCCGTGCCGTACCACACCGTAACCACGTCGGAGAGTATCTCCCCCGTTTTCAAGTCGATTTTGCTTACCGCTATTCCGGCGTCCGCGCCGCCGGTCGAAGTCAGATAAGCCGTTCCGTCGTCGTCCCAGAATATCGAAGGGTCGACCCCGCCCTGCCGTATCCATATCGGGTCGCTCCATTCGCCTGCCGGATCGGTTGCGGTGACAAAGAAATTCCCTCTGCCCGAAACATTGGTGCATATCATGTAGAAAACTCCGTTGCGCCAGCGAATTGTAGGCGCCCAAAGCCCCGAAGCCAAACCGCATCGGGTCAGGTCGAGCTGCGAATCGCGGGTCAGACAGAAGCCGATTTGATTCCAGTGAATCAAATCCCTGCCGCGAAATATCGGGATGCCGGGGAAATAGGCGAAAGTGCTTGTCACCATATAATAGTCCTCCCCCACCCTGCAAATGCTCGGATCGGGATAAAACCCCGGAAGCACCGGATTCTCGTAGCCGAACGACAATTGCAGTTCGGACATCTTTTCGGCGTACCGCGCGCCGATAGCGCGCTGCGAAGCCGCGTCGAGATGAATCCCGTCGGCGAGCATGTTCACCCCGCCGGCTGAAACCACGTCGTAATTCTCCGCCGAATACTTCAGCTCCTCGAAAACAGGATTAATATACTTGTCGCGATCCTGAAACGCCGGTATTTCGCCTGCCACAAACGGAAGCCCCGACATCTGAAAGTCTTCGCGCAGGTCGCCTATCAGTTCAATCAGCTTCGACTTGTAAACCGCCGCCTTGTCGGGAGTGCAGTCGCTTTCGCCCTGATGCCACAGAACGCCGCGCAGCGCGCCGTCCTTCATTGCCCGTCGAGTTCTGTCGAGCATCTCGTCGTACGGACGGCATTGCATCGGCTCGTAATATGCGCCGCGTTTCCAGACGTCAATGCCGGAACCTCCCTTTGCACACGGAACAAGACCGATAACAACATCGTCGTCCGACGCGCGTTCGAGCATTTCGCGCGCGAACGACAATCCGGGGCCGACGCCCGCATTCTTCCTGTCCCAATGCAGCGGCTCGCGGGCAACCGCCCATTTGCCGTCGGCGTTCAGGCAGAGTATTCGCGGGCTGCCAACCGTGTCGCGCGGCTCCACCGCGCCGCGTCCCGCCATGTTCGACTGCCCCATAAGCAAATACAAATGGAACTTCGACTTGTCCGCCGGAAGATTCGCCGCCTCGCCAGAATCCGTGTTCGCCTGCGACAGAAGCATCGCCGGACGGAACAGAAACGTCAGCGACAGAATAAAAGCAATCCCAACTATTGTTTTCATTTACATTGCACATTAAATTTCCGCCTTTTGCATAAAGGCGCGCAAAGGTAGTTAAGAATTATAAATTATAAATTATGAATTATGAATTGCCTGACGGAAAGTCGGACAGTTCATAATTCTCACCGCGTCCGTCGGTCAATTCATAATTTATAATTTAAGGATTCACAGGATTCTGCCGGCGGCAAACATCAAACAAACATGAAGACTGCCGCCGCAGAATCCTGTGAATCCTTAAATTCTGAAAATCCCGATTCAGACAAAAAGCGACAAATTGGAATACACCCTCTCCAAATGGAAAATTTTGTCTAACTTTGAACGTTTTTTAAAAACTTAAAAGATGGATAGTATATCGCAATTAAAACCAAAAGAACTGTGGCGCAGGTTCAACGAACTTTCACTGATTCCGCGTCCCTCGAAGAAGGAAGGAAAAGCCGCAGACTTTGTAGCTCGGTTCGGCAACAGTCTCGGACTGGAAACAATCAAGGACGAAACAGGAAACGTCATCATTCGAAAGCCGGCAACTCCCGGTATGGAACACAAACCGGGAATAATCCTCCAAACGCATTTAGACATGGTTCCGCAGAAAAACAGCGACAAAATTCACGATTTCGAGAACGATCCGATAAGTCTCCGCATCGACGGCGAATGGATGACAGCCGACGGCACCACCCTCGGTGCCGACAACGGAATAGGCGTTGCCGCAACGCTGGCGATTCTCGAATCGAACACGCTGAAACACGGACCGCTCGAAGCCCTCTTCACCGTTGACGAAGAAACCGGAATGACAGGAGCAAAACATCTGAAACCCGGAATACTGAAAGGCTCGATCCTGATGAATCTCGATTCCGAAGACGAAGGCGAACTCTATGTGGGTTGCGCCGGCGGACTCGACGGCACTTTCAGATTCGAGTACGACAGCGAACCCGCTCCCGCAGCAGCCCAGCTCTGCCGACTTTCCGTCACCGGTCTCAAGGGCGGACATTCGGGCATGGACATAAATCTGGGCAGAGGAAACGCAAACAAAATAATCTTCAGAATACTGAGAGCGCTCGGCAGCGACATTCGTCTCTCGTCGATTTCCGGCGGCAGCGCGCGCAACGCCATTCCCCGCGAAGCCTTTGCCGACCTGTTCGTTCCGAACGACAAGGTGGCGGCGGCGGCAGCGCTGGCAGGCGAAACGGAAAAAACAGTTAAAGCCGAACTGAAAGACTGCGAACCCGACATAAAGATACGTTTCGAAAGAATCGAAGCGGCAGCCTGCTCGGTTATCCCCGCCGGCGTTCACAGCAGGATTGTCGATGCCGTGTGCGCCGCTCCCGACGGAGTGCTCCGCATGAGCGACGCCATGCCCGATCTGGTTGAAACATCCACGAATCTCGCAATCGTTAAATCGGAGAAAAACTCGACGACAGTCTCTTGTCTAATGAGAAGTTCGGTTGATTCGGCAAAGGAAATTCCCGCCATGATGCTCGAAGCCGTATTCACTCTGGCCGGAGCAACAAGCGCCTTCTCCGGCGACTACCCCGGATGGAACCCCAATCCCGATTCGCAAATCCTTCTGAAGATGAAAGCGGTTTACGAAAAGCTCTACGGCAGGGAACCTGCGGTGAAAGCCATACACGCCGGACTGGAATGCGGTCTTCTCGGCGGAATTTATCCCGAACTCGACATGATCTCCTGCGGACCGACAATCAGATACCCTCACTCGCCCGACGAGAAAGTGCATATCGGCTCTGTCGAAAAATGGTGGAACTTCCTGACGGCAGTGCTGGAGAGCTGAGGGATGTCGTAAATCCGAACCGCCGCGTCAAAAAAAAAACCGCATCTCCGAAGATTCGAGGATGCGGTTATTTTTTTGCGAATGTTTTAAAGCATCGCTTTCAGTTTGGACACATAGACTTTTTTGTCCGAGATGCCAACCAGTCTGTCGAGCACTTCTCCGTTTTTGATGAACAATACGGTAGGAATGTTCCTGATGCCGTATTTTGCGGCGAGTTCTTCGTTGCTGTCGTCTATGTTTACCTTTCCCACTATTACTCTGTCGCCGTATTCTTCGGCGATTGCGTCGATATAGGGAGCGATAACCCTGCACGGACCGCACCAAGTTGCCCAAAAATCAAGGATTACCGGATTTCCCGAGGATATGATTTCCTCGTAGTTAGATTTGTTTATTTCCAATGCCATTATATTAAAAATATATTAAAAAATTTTACGTTAATCGTGTTCAATAACAAAACGCGCGCCGAACCTCTTTTCGGGAGGTTCGACCGCGTACGGTTCATTCTCTGTCTATCAATATCTGATTCTGTGTTCCGAAAGTATCTTCTTCGCCAGATTGAACATGGTAGAATCGTCGAATGTCACCAGCCCTCCTTCGGGACCCTGTTCGTAATGCACTCCGATGGCTTTTCCTCGTTCAAAGTTTTTGCCTCCGAAGTAATTTCTTACGGTTTCCACGCTTACGTCCAGCAAATCTGCAATTTTATGCATGCTGCCGTCGGGAAGAGCATCTTTAATTCTTCTTAATTCATTAAATGTTACTGCTATCGCCTCCATAATGCTATTAATTTTATTATTTAAAAACGTCGTTAAAATTATACTTTTATTTTATTGTGTACAAGTATTTTCTAATTTTTTAACACTAGCTATTTTCATCTCTATTCATCTGTTTTGAAAGCAACGTATTCCAGAATTCTTTCATTCACGTCGAACGGGCTTAATGCGTCAAGTCCCATCTCTCTTACCGCTATTTCAACGTAACGTTTATTGTCAAAACAACATGTTTCTTTATCTGTTTTTAAGGATTGCCGTTTTGCCGCGAAATATTTTCCTGCATCCGACAGAACCTTTTCCGGAATCAATCCTACAATTTCCGTTCCGCAAACTTTGATGTTTTGCAGTGCCGCCCGTTTAATTACCTCCTCGAAAACATTGTGAAGAGGCGCGGCGGCGATGTCGATTAGGTTGACCGAAACTTGCGCGATGCCGAAATCGGCAATGTACCAGCCTATGGCTCTGACGCCTTTCATTCCGTTGCCGCTTTCGCGAATTTCGGCGGCAATTCGCGACGCCGCAGCTTTGGAATCGGTGTCCAGATTGAAATTGACGGCTATCAGCGGTTCTCTCGCTCCCACGATTGCGGCTCCGGTTGCGGCGACGCGCTCCGAGAACTCCGACGGTCCGAAGTCCGGTTTTTGCGCGGCGAGTTTTTCGGGCAAAGCCTCGTATCCTCCGCGACGGCAGAAAGCCAGACTGCGCCGTTCGGGAACGAACGCCGCATGTTCGTAGCAGTAAACGGGAATGTCGAGTTCGGTTCCGACCCGTTCCGCAAGTTTTCGCGCGAGTTCGACGACGGTTTTCATGTCGATGCCGCGCAAGGGTATCAGCGGGCAAACGTCGGCGCTTCCGATGCGGGGATGTTTGCCGCGGTGCAAACGCATGTCGATGATTTCCGATGCGGTGCGTATCGCTTTGAATGCCGCGTCGCAAACCGCGAGAGGCGAGCCGGCGAAGGTTACAACTGTTCTTCCGGCGTCCATTCCGCGGTCAACGTGAAGCAGTCGCACTCCGGAGGTTGTTTCTATCGAATCGAGGATTTTCCGTATTTTCGTCGTGTCGCCGCCTTCGCTGAAGTTGGGAACACATTCGACCGTCTGCTCGTTCATCCGTTGTTTTGCGCTTCTGTTTTGCGCTTCTGTTTTGCGAGATAAAACTGTTTCATCGACATGTATTTCTCCCTTTCGTCGGGCGAAAAATGTTCGATGGCGTATCGCAGCGCTGTACGCGGCATTACGGCGGCGTGCGCGTCGAGAAAAGCGAGAAGCGTTTCCTTGTCCTTTTTGCCCGTTTCGCGGAGCATCCAGCCGACGGCTTTATGAATCAAGTCGTGACGATGCGGCAGGAGTTGTTCGGCAATTGCGAGGGCGTCGCCGAAATCGCCGTTTTTAATAAATGCGAATGTCGATACCATAGCTATTCTTTGTTCCCAGAGATTGTCGCTTTGCGCGAGCCGCGCGAGAATCCGTCGGTCTTTTCTGTCGAGCAGATATGCGCCGACTATGTCCTTGCAGGTCAAATCCACCAAATCCCAGTTGTTTGCCCTGCGGGCATTGCGAAGATAAAAATCATATATCTCCCCCCGTTCTGTTTCCGACTTGGATTTTTTGAACCGCTCGACCAGCAGCAGAAAGCCGGCGAGACGTATTTCGTGAAATTCCGATTTCACGAGCGTTTCTATTTCGGAGAGCGATAAACCTCTGTAGGGCTTGACAACTGCTCTGATTTGCGGTACCGTTATGCCGAGAAACAAATCGCCTTCGGCATACTGACCTTTTCCGGTTTTGAAAAAGCCCTGCAAAAACTTTGCTTTTTCGGCATTTGCCAGCGCTTTCAGTTCGTCTGTCAACAACATTTTCAAATCAATTTCAAATCACACATTAAAACGTTGCAAAGATAAATGTTTTTTCGTGAAAACAATCCCCCGCGATTACGCGCGGTCGCGCTTTTTCCGGTTCGAGTTCCGTTTCTTTCGATTCTTATACACGTTCATTAACTTTCGTGCCAGCATGATTGCGCCCATACTTAAAAATCCGACGAAAAGCAATACCGCTGCAATCAATATTCTTTGAGCGACGGTTACGTCGCCGTCAAATTCCGATCCGACAGCCAGTATTACGCCGCACAGACTATAAAAGGCGGGAACCGCTACGGCGGGATCAATTTTTTGCCGGATTTTCTTTATGTTGAACAGTCCGATAAAAAACCAGCCCGCGTACAGTGCGAGACGAACGGCAAAGAATCCGGGAAACTCTCTAAATTCGCCGTTTAAGAAAAGCATCGACGACCAGATAGCGCCCGCCGCTCCCATCAGCATCGGCACAACGACAACGAGTTTGCTGTCCTTATTTATCCTGTTGATGTTGCGCACTCCGCAATAGATTGATGCAAAAGATAAAATCAGCATTATTATCGGTAATCCGGGAATATCGTCAAAAATTCTATCGACATATAATATCGAAACAAGCGCCGTTCCGATAAAAATCGGCAGCAGAACGTTCGGCTTCATGTATTGTTTGATGCGTCTCATTATTTTTCTTTTATAATGAAGTTGAATAATTTATCAGTGTTATTTTTCGTTCTGTTTTTTTAAAGGTTAATCGACTGTTAAGCGGGTCAAATAGAAATTGATGAGCGGGCTTTTCCGCAAAATTCATTACAACAAACAGACAATACCGTTGTTTTAATTCATTTGCTGCAAAAAATTCTTTTTCCGTTAATAAGATATTCCCTGCATTCAAGTTCAACCCTTTAACTTCAACACAATAGAAATTCGTATTTTGCGATAATTTAAAATCAAATCCGCAAGCAAGATTAGTCGTATCCTTTAATTCGTAATTCTTAAATTGATTAACGGTCGAATAGTGAATTTTAAAATATTCTTCGGCTGATTTTCCAGTTATCAATCGTTTTGCTACACTTTCCGATTTATCTTTCCTTTCAATTTTTTCTATAAATTTTTCAATTTCGTAATCATGTATCAGAAAACTTTTTATCAATTCTGTAAAATCACTAAAATTCAAAGAAGAAAAATCGTCAAGGAACTTTTTACAGTTATCTCTTAATGTTCTTTTATGCCAGCCTTTTCGCGGATTCGAAAAATATGGATCAAACTCATCGCGATAATTTTTTATCGAAGCGGGTTTAACTCCAATAGAATACCCTAAAGTATTAAATGCTTGCGTAATTCCGTCAAAACCCAATTCACTCAAGCTATCTGCGTCAAACTTGGATAAATAAAGTCCTATAAGAATTGCTTTATCGCGATTAGAAAAAAAGTGTCCCATAAATTAAACTGCTTCTAATTGTATATACGCTGACCGTCATTGTTTGTCTTTTTTTATTTGTACAAGCAAAGCGCAAATGTAGTGTTTTTTTTGAAATGTATTATGGAGTATAGGGTATAGGGCGGGGTGTCCAAAATACGGGGGCAAGTCTTAAAATCTTCCTTCCGGCTTTCACCGCGTTGCGGTGTTTTTTTTAACCGC
>JAITHX010000204.1 GCA_031279735.1 Prevotellaceae bacterium | reverse complement strand
CTTGCGCCCTCTGCGAAGCCTCTGCGCCCCTTGCGGTAAAAAAACACCGCGACGCGGTGAAGAACCGCACAATCCTTTAGTATAGGATCAACGGATTCACGCCACCACCCTTCTATTGTAGAAGAAGCCCTTATTTCCGCAGGTTCCCTTAGTAGCATGCAGACTCTCGTTTCTCCTGCCCTTATTCCCTTATTTATAAAATTATTTCTAACACATCCCTAAGTCTTAAAACCTTCATCCCGAATTTTGGACAGCCCATGTATAGGGTATAGGGTATAGGGTATAGGGTATAGGGTATAGGGTATAGGGTATAGGGTGCCATCCGGCAGGGAAGACGGAAACAGAATCCCTCCCATCAGGCGAAGCACCCCATACCCTATACCCCATACCCCATACCCCATACCCTATACCCCATAAGAAACGCAAAGGCTTCGCGGATATATTATGAACTATTGTACGAGAAATATGCCTATCTTTGCGGTGCCGAAAAAAATACGGTGATTAATAATGTAAATGGAATAAGATGAAAACGTTTTTATTTTTAAGTCCTTCGATACTTGTGTTGATAGTGGTGGTGGTAGTGCTGCTTTTCGGAGGCAAGAAGATACCGGAACTGATGAAGGGACTGGGACAGGGAATCAAAGGTTTCAAGGAAGAAATGAAGGACGAGGACAAGGATAAGAATAAGAAACTTGACAAGTAACCGACGCGGATCTCGTGAGCAATGGGTCTGAATAATCCGATTGAAGATGGACAACTGCTGCTGCAGCTCTGGCGGCGTGTCGATGAGTTGAGGGGTGCGATCTTTCGCAGTGCTGCGGGCGTGTTCGCGTGCATGGTGCTGGCGTTTGTCAATCGCGCCATAGTGTTTGATTTCCTCATATTTGCGCCTGCCGATTCGGATTTCGCGCTGTACAGGCTGATGTGCTGGGCGGGGGAGCGGCTGTCGCTGTCGTCGCTGTGCGTGGAGCCTTTCGCGCTGAAATTTCAGAACATTCTGATTGCGGGACAGTTTTTCGCTCACTTGAGCGTATCGTTCTGGTTCGGGGTGTTGCTGGCGTTTCCGTGGGTGGTGTATCAGTTGTGGCGGTTTGCTATGCCGATGGTGAATCGCGGCGCGAGGGTGGCGACGGGCAGGATGCTGGTTTTGTCGTCGGCGCTGTTCTTCGCCGGAGCCGCTACTGGCTATTTTCTGGCGATACCGCTGGCGATGAAGTTTCTCGGTATGTATCAGGTTGCCGATCCGGTGGAAAACATTATCACTCTCACGTCGTATGCGGACACGTTTGTGATGCTGGCTCTGGGGATGGGCGTGTCGTTTCAGATGCCGGTGCTCATTCTGCTGCTGTCGCGCATCGGCATACTGCGCCGGCGGATGCTGACGAAGTACAGGCGTCATGCCATAGTGGTGATTCTCCTTGTGGCAGCGATAATAACGCCTACGCCCGATCCGTTTACGATGAGTGTTGTGAGTTTGCCCCTCGTGCTGCTCTACGAGCTGGGGGTCAGGATATGTAAAAAGTAATTTTCAATGGAAAAAGAAAAGAAACAGGAGGAAAAGAAACAGGAGGGCAATGCGGGCAATGCGAAGGAAATGTCGTTCTGGGAGCATCTCGACGAGTTGCGCGGAACGATTTTCCGCAGCGCCGCCGGCATAGTGATCTGCATGACCGCAGTGTTTCTCAATAAATATTTGCTGTTCGACGTGATTATTCTGGGACCGACCGATTCGGAGTTTCCGCTCTATAGTCTGTTCAACTCGCTGAGCTACGCTTGGGATATGCCTTCGCTGCAAATCGAGCCTTTCAGTCTGAGTTTTCAGAACGTCACGGTGTCGGGACAGTTTTTTACCCACATAAGCACTTCGTTCTGGTTCGGACTAGTGCTTTCGTTTCCGTGGATAATATATCAGATATGGCTGTTTGTGCGTCCGGCGCTGTACGAGAATGAACGCAAGGCGGCTACGGGCGCTTTCGGGTTCTCGTCGCTGCTGTTTTTTCTGGGCATAGCGGTCGGCTATTTTCTGGCTTTGCCTCTCGCGGTGAAGTTTCTGGGAACTTATCAGGTTTCCGACAGGGTGGACAATGTGATTGCGCTTACGTCGTACATTGATCTTTTCGTGGTGCTGGAAATAAGCATGGGTCTGCTGTTCCAGCTTCCTATTCTGGTGTTTATGCTGGGACGGATAGGGATACTCCGGCGCTGGATGCTGCGCAAGTACCGGCGTCATGCCATAGTTGTGATAATGACAGTGGTGGCGGTAGTGTCTCCGACGGTTGATCCGGTGTCGATGCTGGCGTTGAGCTTGCCGATATGGCTGCTGTATGAGGCAAGCGTCTATTTGTGTCCCAAATAATAATGGTTGTACGGTTGTTATAGCCGCTTTATAACATAACAATATATAGAATAAAACATGTACAGAACACATGATTGCGGAGAACTCCGCTTGTCGGATAGCGACAAAACGGTGACGCTTGCCGGATGGGTGCAGCGTCTGAGAAAACTTGGCGGAATGACGTTTGTCGATTTGCGCGACAGATACGGAATTACGCAGCTCGTCGTGGATGAGAAAACGCCGGCTGAGCTGAGGGCGGCGGTCGAGTCGCTGGGACGGGAGTATGTGGTGCAGGCAACGGGCAGGGTAGCCGAACGGGCGTCGAAGAATCCTCGTCTGGCTACGGGCGATGTAGAGATATTGCTCGAAAGCGTTACGGTGCTGAATCCTTCCGAACTTCCTCCGTTCACTATCGAGGATGATACCGACGGGGGCGACGAGCTGAGAATGCGCTTCCGCTATCTCGATTTGCGTCGCGCTCCTCTGCGCCGCGCTCTGGAACTGCGCCACAGGATGGCTCACGAGGTGCGCCGCTATATGGATTCGCAGCGCTTTCTCGAAATCGAAACGCCTTATCTTATCAAGTCCACGCCCGAAGGGGCGCGCGATTTTGTGGTTCCTTCGCGAATCCACCGCGGCGAGTTCTACGCGCTGCCGCAGTCGCCGCAAACGTTCAAGCAGATTCTCATGGTAGGGGGCTACGATCGCTATTTTCAGATAGTGCGCTGTTTCCGCGACGAGGATTTGCGCGCCGACCGTCAGCCGGAGTTTACGCAGATCGACTGCGAAATGTCGTTCGTCGAGCGGGAGGATGTGCTGGGGGTTTTCGAGGGGCTTGCCAAACATCTGTTCAAGTCGGTGCTGAACGTTGAGTTCGACGGCGATTTCCCGCGCATGACCTACGACGACGCGATGCGGCTCTACGGCTGCGATAAGCCCGACATCCGTTTCGGCATGACCATAGCCGATCTTACCGCCGCCGCGAAGGGCAGGGGCTTTGCCGCTTTCGACAATGCGGAATACGTTGGCGCAATAACCGCCGCGGGATGCGCCGGATATACGCGCAAACAGCTCGACGCTCTCGCCGAATGGGTCAGGCGTCCTCAAATCGGCGCCGGCGGTCTGGCTTACTTCCGGACGGGCAGCGAGGGGGTCAAGTCGAGTTTCGACAAGTATTATACTCCCGAAGAACTGCGCGATATGGCTTCGGCAGCCGGCGCCGCGGAGGGCGACCTCACGCTGATTCTCGCCGGCGGGCGCAAGGCTACGCTTGCGGGGCTTTCGGCTTTGCGTCTCGAAATGGGCGCAAGACTCGGGCTGCGAACCGAGGGAACGTTCAAGCCTCTGTGGGTGGTGGATTTCCCTCTGTTCGAGTACGACGCGGAAAGCGGGCGGTTTTATGCCATGCATCATCCGTTCACCTCGCCCGTGCCGGAGGACATGTCGAAGCTCGAAAGCAGTCCCGCAGAAGTCAAAGCCAACGCTTACGATTTCGTGGTCAACGGAGTGGAGATAGGCGGAGGTTCCATCCGCATCCACAACGCCGAACTGCAGCGCGCCATGTTTCGGGTGCTGGGCTTTTCGCCCGAAGAAGCCGAACGACAATTCGGGTTCATCATCAACGCCTTTCGCTACGGCGCTCCTCCGCACGGAGGCATAGCTTTCGGTTTCGACCGCTGGTGCGCCATTTTCGGCGGCTCGGATTCGATTCGCGACTATATCGCTTTCCCCAAGAACAATTCGGGAAAGGACACGATGATCGATTCCCCTTCGACCGTGAGCCGCGAACAGCTCGACGAACTCGGACTGGAAATAACGGAAATAAAGAAATAACCCGACATTCGGCTCACGACATGGACACTCTGCTCATATATGCCGACGAGCGCTTCTTTGCGCTGTCGTCCGACGAATCGCTCTGTTTCCGCGCACTCAACGGAATAGGCACGAGAATAGACGAAGCCGCAGAGGTTTGCGCGCATTTCGATTTCTTCATGCAGTCGGATATTCCCGAATTTTATGTTTGCACTCCGACGCCTTCGGCGGCGCTGGACTGTCTGCTGTCGCGCAACGTGCATGTTGCGGCGGCGGGCGGGCTGCTTTTCGATGCGGCGGGCAGGCTAACGCTGATTCGTCGCTTCGGCTATTGGGATTTGCCCAAGGGCAAGGTCGAGGACGGGGAAACGGAAGTCGAAGCCGCGCGCCGCGAAATGGAGGAAGAGTGCGGAATAGCCGGAGTGGAAGTAGGATGCAAGATTCGCGACACGTATCACGTTTATGTGAGGAACGATGTGCGAATCATCAAGCGCACGGCATGGTTCGAGGCGCTGTATGGCGGCGCGGCTCCCTTCGCGCCTCAAGCCGAAGAGGGAATAAGCGAAGCGGTTTCCGTGAGGCTCGCCGAACTGCAGGACTACATTCCTCAGACCTACGCCTCGCTGCGCGAACTGATGCGGGATGCGGCGAACGGTTGCTCGACACGAGATCGCGACACGAGATAAAACACATTGAAGACATGGAAAATATCCCGCTTGCCGAACGCCTGAGACCGAAAACGCTGGACGAGTATATCGGACAAAAGCACCTTGTGGGCAAGGGCGCCGTGCTGCGAAACATGATAGAGTCCGACAATATTTCGTCGTTCATCCTCTGGGGACCTCCGGGCGTGGGCAAAACCACTCTGGCGCAGATTATCGCCAACAAACAGAATCGCTCGTTCTTCACTCTGAGCGCCATCAATTCGGGCGTCAAGGATATACGCGAGGTTATCGAGACGGCGAAATCCCGAAAGTTCTTTTCCGCGCCCAATCCCATCCTGTTTATCGACGAAATACACCGGTTCAGCAAGTCGCAGCAGGATTCGCTGCTCGGCGCGGTGGAAAAGGGCATAGTGACGCTTATCGGCGCCACAACCGAAAATCCCTCGTTCGAGGTGATTTCCCCGCTGCTCTCCCGCGCACAGGTTTATGTGCTTAAGTCGCTGGAAAAGGACGACCTCGAATGTCTGCTCGACAGGGCGGTGCATCACGACACAGTGCTCAAGACCAAAACTTTCGATCTGAGGGAAACCGACGCTCTCTTCCGCTTCTCCGGAGGCGACGCCCGCAAGCTGCTCAACATAATCGACCTCGCGGCGAAGGTCAGTGTCAGCGCCGGCGCCCACACCATAGTGATAGACAACGAGTCGATCACCGCAATCCTCCAGGAAAACATCGCTCTCTACGACAAGAACGGCGAACAGCACTACGACATTATCTCGGCATTCATCAAGTCGATGCGGGGCAGCGACCCCAACGCCGCCGTCTATTGGATGGCGCGGATGCTGGAGGGAGGCGAAGACCCTCTCTTCATCGCCCGACGCATGCTGATACTTGCGGCGGAGGATATCGGCCTCGCGAATCCCAACGCTCTGCTGCTCGCCAATGCCTGCTTCGACGCCGTGCACAAGATAGGGATGCCCGAAGCGCGCATCATAATGTCCGAAACGGCAGTGTATCTCGCCGTTTCCCCGAAAAGCAACGCCACCTACTCCGCAATAGAGGCGGCGATGGACTTCGTGCGCAAAACCGGCGACCTGCCCGTACCTCTGCATCTGCGCAACGCCCCGACCAAACTGATGAAACAGCTGAACTACGGAAAAGACTATAAATACGCTCATTCCTATCGCGGAAACTTCGCCGATCTGGAGTTTCTGCCCGAAAGCGCCGCCGGCACAAAGTTCTATCAGCCGGGCGACAACCCCAAGGAACACGAAATTCTTAAACATCTGAAAACTTTATGGAAGAAATACTATTGACAGCGAAACGAACATTATTAATTTTATTTGCGATTACGATGATCTCATGCAATGAAACGAATCCTCTGCTCGCGGACTGGAACACTCCCTTTCAGGCGCCTCCGTTCGAGCAAATCAAGAACGAACATTATTTGCCGGCGTTCAGGGCGGCAGCGGAAAAAGCCCGCGCCGAAATAAGAGCCGTTGCCGACAATGCCGCGCCCCCCGATTTCGAGAACACTCTCGAAGCTCTCGAAGCCGGCGGAGAACTTCTCGACCGGCTGACGCTGCTTTTCTTCAATCTCGAAGCCGCCGAAACCAACGAGACGCTTCAGGCAGTTGCACGGGACGTGACCGAGCTGACCACCGGCTTCAGCAACGATATGTATCTCGACGAAAAACTCTTCGAGCGAATCAAGCGGGTCAGGGAAAACTCCGCCGAACTGAGCGGCGAACGAAAGATGCTGCTCGACAAGATTTATCGTGCTTTCGCGGCAAACGGAGCCACCCTGTCGGCCGACGACAAGGCGAAGTTTCGCGAAATATCGAGTCAGCTCGCGCTCCTCACTTTGACGTTCAATCAAAACCTCCTCGCCGCAACCAACGCCTTCGTAATGCAGATTACCGACGAGGCCGACCTCAAGGGTCTCCCGCAAAGCGCGGTCGATGCGGCGCGCGAGGAAGCGAAGAGCCGAAAGCTCGACGGCTGGGCGTTCACTCTGCATCAGCCGAGCTATCTGCCCTTCGTGAAGTATGCCGACAACAGGACGCTGAGGGAAAAACTCTATCGGGCATTCAACTCCAAAGCCATGTCGGGCGACAAGTCGAACCTCGAAATAATAGAACAAATCGTGAACCTGCGTCTTCGTCTCGCAAATCTGCTCGGCTACAAATCCTACGCCGCATACAGGCTGGAAACCACCATGGCGAAAAACGTCGAGGCGGTCAACGCTCTGCTCGACGCTCTGCTTCTCGCCTCCAAACCGGCAGTAGAAAACGAACTGAAAGCTCTGCGCGACTTCGCCCGAGCCGAAGCAGGCGCGGACTTTGAAATAATGCCTTGGGACTTGAATTATTATGCCGAGAAACTCAAATCGCTGAAATACGCGCTGAACGACGAAACGCCCCGTCCCTACTTCAAGCTCGAAAACGTGGTTGACGGCGCGTTCAAACTCGCCAACATACTCTACGGGCTGAACTTTGCGCGGCGCGACGACGTGCCGGCGTATCATCCCGATGTCAAAGCCTTCGAGGTGACCGACGACAAGGGCGCCTTCATCGCACTGCTCTACCTCGATTTCTTTCCGAGAGCGGGCAAAAGCGGAGGCGCGTGGATGACGATTTTCAGAGAACAGCGGAAAACCGGCGGAAGCAACCAGCGCCCTATAGTCTCGCTTGTGTGCAACTTCACCGAACCCACCGACGCCAAACCCTCGCTGCTGACGTTCGGCGAAATGGAAACCTTTCTCCACGAGTTCGGACACGGATTGCACGGGATGCTCTCGGACGTGACCTACAAAAGTCTGGCAGGCACCAACGTTTATCACGATTTCGTGGAACTCCCCTCGCAGATCATGGAAAACTTCTGCGTGGAAAAACAGTTTCTCGATCTGTTTGCCCGACATTACGAAACCGGCGAAGGAATTCCCGACAAGCTGATAGCGCGCATCGTGGAAAGCCGCAACTTCATGGCGGGATACGCCTGCATCCGGCAGCTGAACTTCGGACGTCTCGACATGGCGTATCACACTCTCGAAACGCCATTGGCAGTCGAAGTGTCCGAATTTGAACGCAAAGCGACCGACGAAACCACAGTCCTGCCCCGAGTGTCCGAAACGCTCGCGAGTTCCTCCTTCGCGCACATATTCGCCGGCGAATACGCCGCCGGCTACTACGGCTACAAATGGGCGGAAGTGCTCGACGCGGACGCTTTTTCGGTATTCGCCCGCAACGGGGTGTTCGACAAGGCAACAGCCGAATCGTTCCGCCGCAATATCCTCTCGCGCGGAGGCACGGAGAATCCAATGACATTGTATCTTGCGTTTCGCGGACAAGAGCCGTCGATAGACGCGCTGCTGGAGAGAAGCGGACTGAAATGAGAGTAGGGTATAGACACTGGAAAAGAGATTAGTATGGCGAGAGCAGATTTGCTCGTGGATTTAATAAAGTATGCGGTTACGGGCAATAAACAAATGATTCGGAAGGTTGCCGAAGCGATCATTGCGGAAGAACGCAGCAAGCGGCATACAATATTGGCCGACAAAATGGAAGTCGAGCTGAACAAGAGCGCAAGCAATGCTCCGTCCAATAGTTCCAATGATCGAATCCGTCTTGATTACAGGGTGGAAAACCTTGTTGCGGAAATCACTCCGCAGAGAAAAATGGACACTCTCGTTATTCCGGAAGAAGTTGTCCGGATTTGCGAACAATACATACAGGAACAATATCGGGCGGATTTGCTGCGCTCGTATGGTCTGGAACCGAGAAACAGAATACTGCTGGTGGGAGATCCGGGCAACGGCAAGACATCTTTGGCGGAAGCGATAGCCGAGTCGTTAATGGTACCTCTGTTTGTGGTGAAGTACGACAGCGTAATCGGCACGTACTTGGGCGAAACCGCTCTCAGATTAAGAAAATTAATTGATTTTGCCTCCACCAGAAAATGCGTGCTGTTTTTTGATGAGTTCGACACATTGGGCAAGGAAAGGGGCGACATTCATGAAACCGGCGAAATTAAACGTGTTGTCAGTTCATTGCTGCTCCAAATAGACGAATTGCCCAGTCATGTGACAATAATAGGAGCAACGAATCACCCCGAATTATTGGATCGCGCGGTGTGGAGGAGATTTCAGATAAGAATAAACCTGCCAATGCCCACGCGAGCCGGTCTTTTGCTATGGCTGGAGAAATTCGAGCGGCAACACAACATAAAGTTCGGGCTGGCTGCCGAAACAATAGCGAAGAAATTGCTTGGAGCGAACTATTCCGAAGCGGAAGAGTTTGGACTGTCCGTATTGAGGCGGCATATTCTTTCCATCCCCGATTCAAATATCAAGGAAATCGTAGCGGATGAATTGAATAGGCGGAACGAAAGGAACGGGAGGACAGAAACGGCTAAAACAGCTAAAACAATAGAATAAGCTATGCTACGGAGACCGTTACTTTTTTTCCCTGATGCACAAGTCGCCGATAGAACTAAGTTGGGACGTGGCGTCGGAGAAATTTCATATCCATCGCCGGAAAGACAGAGAGACAGACTATCGCCTAAATTTGAAGCCTTGTGCGAGATTATGGATGCCCAAAGAGTCACAGTTCAACAATCCGCAATCGGGATAATCCCCGAACATGTTTTAGTTTTTGAAACTGTCGGCAGTGTCGAATATTTTTCAAAGGCAGTATCTAAAGTAGAGGGGTTGGAATGGCTGGGCGAATTTGAAACGGAGGAGATAATCCCTGATGATGATTTTTATGCGCTGAATGATAAAAGGGAACGAGAAGACAAGTCATTAGATGGAAGTTTGTATTTGGTTTTTACGAATATAACCGCCATGAATCAACTTTTATCGTTATGGAGATTATGGATTGAAAATCCCGATTTTGATTGTCGCGGCAGTGAGAACAGAGGAAAAGGAAAGTTCAAGAAGGTCTTTAAACTGCTGAAAAATATCAGGAAATGGGACGTGCAGGATAGATTCAAGGAGTCTAATATTCTGCGTATCTGGAACGAAAGTTTACAAATAGACCCTGACAGAATCGTGAGATTCGAGGTGGAGTTGTGGTATCGTTCAAGTATGGATCATAGGATACAAAGCTATTCTTCCGTTGCGCAATTAATATCGGGAGCCGGAGGTAGAGTTGTAACCTCCTGCGATATTCCGGAAATTCACTATCATGCAATTCTGGCGGAATTACCCGCAAGCGGGATAAGAAATATTCTCTCGAATAGAAATACCGCATTGTTGAGGTGCGAGAATATTATGTATTTCCGCCCATCCGGACAAGTGGCGGTCGATACTTCTTCCGTCGAGGAGGCGCAATCTCTTGAAATAGCGTCTGCATCGTCATTGCCTGCGGGGAATCCGATTGTAGCCGTTTTAGACGGCTATCCTTTATCCAAGCACCGGATTCTTGATAACAGACTGATTATTGATGATCCCGATGAAATGGAATCACATTATCAAGTTAGAGAAAGAAAGCATGGAACCGCAATGTGTTCCTTGATTGTTAAGGGAGACTTGAATAACAACGAAACATTTTTACCCGTGCCTTTGTACATAAGACCGGTCATGCGGCCAAACGAGAATGATCGTGAAAGGATTGAGTGTATTCCTGACGATATATTGCTTATTGATACGGTTCACCGTGCCGTCAGACGTATTTTTGAAGGCGACGGAAACGTAAAGGCAGTTGCTCCAACCGTAAAGATTATCAACTTGTCTATATGTGACAGGGATAGATTGTTTTATCATTCCATGAGCCCATGGAGTAAGTTGCTGGACTGGTTAAGCTACAAATACAGGGTACTGTTTGTTGTCAGTGCGGGTAATCATTACAACTCCGTTGAACTCAGTATTCCCGTGACCCAATTTGAAAGTTTGCAACCGATTGAAAAAGAGAAACTATTTGTAAGGGAAATTCTAAACAATTCTCGAAATTGCAGAATCATGTCGCCCGCCGAAAGTATAAACAGCATTACCGTTGGCGCCTTACATGACGACAATGCGACATTTCAGCCTGACGACAGACGATTAAATCCCTATAACTCAATATTTCCAAGTACATACACCGCCTTCGGACAAGGATATAGAAGAGCGATAAAGCCGGATTTAGCATGCGCGGGCGGTCGTCAAATGTTCGACTTTCATATTGTCGATAATTCCAAGCTGACTCCTTCAAGGTATAAAAGACCTCCCGGACTAAGAGTTGCGGCGCCTGACGACACGTTGAACAAAACAATTCATGAAATCGGGACAAGTAATGCAGCTGCTTTAACGAGCCGTAACGGTTACTTCTGTTACGAGGTTTTACAAAACCTGATAAAGGACAACAATATCAATATCGAGAACGATAAAATCGCGGTTTTAATTAAAGCCATGCTTGTGCATGGATGTACATGGGATGCAATTGGCAATGAAATTGAAAAACGGCTGACAGATGTTCAGAGTATAAAGAGTATGAAAAGTATAATAAGCCGGTGGATTGGATACGGGTGTCCGAATATCGATAAGGTGAAAGAATGTACGGAGCAAAGAGCAACAGTTGTCGGGTTCGGAGAACTGCGAGAGGAGGAAGCTCACGTTTACAGCCTGCCTTTACCGCCGTCTTTATCTTCACAAACCATAAAAAGACGATTAACAATCACTCTGGCATGGTTCTCTCCGGTTTCATCAAATACCCGGAGATATAGAACCTCCCGTTTATGGTTCGAGGCTAAAAATAACGTTGTAAAAAAAAGAACGGATTCAGACTGGCAGACAGTAAAAAGAGGTACATTGCAACATGAAATTTTTGAAGGTACAAATGCTTCCGCTTTCATTGACGGAGACACTATCGGCATTAAAGTCAATTGCAGTAAGGATGCCAATAGTTTTTCAGAAAACATACCATACGCAATTCTTGTATCCATAGAAGTTGCCGAAGGTCTGAATTTGCCGATATATCAGGAAATAAAAGAGCGAATTTCCATACCTGTTCCCGTCGGACAGCGTGTGTAAAGTGGTTAGTGGTTAGTGGTTAGTGGTTAGTGGTTAGTGGTTAGTGGGTAGGTGGTATTTGGTGTTTGCGACGGGGGGAGGGGTGTCGGGGGGTGGCCCCCCGCCCGGGGGGGCGGTAGCCACTCC
>JAITHX010000198.1 GCA_031279735.1 Prevotellaceae bacterium | reverse complement strand
TTAAGAATTAAGAATTACCATTCGGACGCGGGGAGGGATTAAGAATTAAGAATTAAAAATTAAAAATTAAGAATTAAGAATTACCATTCGGACGCGGGGAGGGATTAAGAATTAAAAATTAAAAATTAAAAATTAAAAATTAAGAATTACCATTCGGACGCGGGGAGGGATTAAGAATTAAAAATTAAGAATTAAAAATTAAGAATTACCATTCGGACGCGGGGAGGAATTAAGAATTAAAAATTAAGAATTAAGAATTAAAAATTAAAAATTAAGAATTACCATTCGGACGCGGGGAGGGATTAGGAGTGATGGAGCCGTCAGGCAATTCTTAATTCTTAATTCTTAATTCTTAATTTCCGAATGGCAATTCTTAATTCTTAATTTCCGAATGGCAATTCTTAATTCTTAATTCTTAATTTCCGAATGGCAATTCTTAATTCTTAATTCTTAATTCTTAATTTCTAACTACCGTAACTGCCACACGAGCGGTGTTTCCGGTCTATCCGCGCCTTCGAGCAGTTCGAGGGCTTTGGCATATCCTTGCGGGTCTTTCGTTGCAAGGCTAAACGGATAGCGGACGCGCCGATACACGTTTTTTATGTCGGTTGCGAAAGGATCGGTTGCGAAGGGCATGAAGGGCAATTGGGCTTCCATGCAGGGATTTTCAAAGAACGGACGACCGGTGCGGCGATAGTCGTTCGTGGCTTCCTGCGGCAACCACGGGCATTGGGCGATATATTTCTGAGTCATGATTTTTGTCAGCGGGTCGTTGTTCGTGCCGGCCACGCTGTTCGGATAATTGTAAACCACGTCCTCCATTACGTTCGTTCCATAGACCTTGCGTTTCATCGTTGCGGGTTGCGCTTCCACCACGTGGTCGAAACTTACGCTTGTTCCCAATCGGTTGTAATCCTTGCTTTTCAGGTATTCGTCGGCGAAGCGGCTCAATCCGTGATATTCGAAGCTGGCGCGAACTCCGCGTTCATACCATTCTCGTGCCGTTTTGCCGGTGTTCCATCCGTAAACCGCGGCTTCGGCGAGAAGGAAACAAGTTTCCCAGTTTGCGAAAAACATGCGGCGGAACTCTCCCCGTCGGTACTTTGCTCCGATGCTCGGCATCAGGGCGTTGTTGCGTCGGATGACGGTGATGAAATCCGTTTTGCCGGTGTAGTCGCCGCAGGTTGCGGTGAAAAAAGTATAAGTCATGTCGAGCGTCTTTCCCGAACCTGTGGGAAACTCCATGCTCGTCGCGTTTTCGGGATAGAAATTATCATGCCTGTGACCCGGTATGTGATACACGGCAAGGATTCGCGGATCGATTTCCGCAGGAAGTTTGTCGAAGAAATACCCCACCGACTGGCTGTTTGTCTTGTTCGGCAAATGATCGGGCATATACATTCCGAGATATTCGTTTGGCGACGCGGCGTTTGCGAGAGCTTCCGCAGGCAGGTTATAGGCGGAGGCGGTCGGAGCAGTCGCGATGTCGCTCAGTTTGATTCCGCCGAGTCCGAATCCGATGTTGGAAACGGTAGTTGTTGCCTGCATGCCGATATAGTCGCAGTCGAACACCGAGCCGGCGTCGTCCTCAGTGCTTGTCGGAGCCTGCGCCACGGAGGCGTTATCAGCCATGTCGATAATCAGATTGTCGGCCCCGCCTGCATCCGCGAGAGCTTGTTCAAAACGTGTCCTGCCGGTGTTTCCGACGCGCTGAAACCTCATGGCGCAGCGAAGGCGGAGCGAGTTGCCGTATTTCTTCCATTTTTTCATGTTGCCGGCATGGAACGCATCATAGATGCCCGACACTTCGACGCTTTCGTTCAGGCTGGCTACCGCCTTCTTCAGTTCGCCGTCAACATATTCGTAGATTTCGGCTACGCTGCTGAACTGCGCGTTCGCCCCGCCGAATCCTTCCTTTGCCGGATAGGGTCCGAACATGTCGGCGGCTTCCGAAAACAGGTGCGCTCGCCAGATGCGCGCCATTTGCACATAATTGTTCGTGGCGGGCGACGCCGTGCCTTTGCTTATGCGGCTTTCGCCGATGCGGATAGCTTCCGACGCATTGTAGATCCATTTGGCGAGAGCCACCCAGTAGTCGCTCATATAATCGTTGTAGTCCTGAAAAACCTGCGGACCGTGAATCGGGCGGAAAATATAGCGGGCGCCCCACGACCAGGTTCGGATGAATAAAATATCCCGTTCCCAGTAAGTCAGCTGAGCGTCGGCTATGGAGCTGTTCAACAAACCTTCGACCGAGACCTGATCTTCCAGCGCCTTGGTCGGGTCGATGTTCACTTCTTCGAAATCGTTACACGCCGCAGTCAGGCAGGCGAACAGAATTAAAGTGCTTATCTTTTTTATTTTCGAGTTCATGGTTATATATTTTTTCATGTTCGGTCAAAAACCTATTGTTACGTTGAATGTAAAGGAGCGCGTGGCGGGCGGACCCAGAAGATCCAGACAGATTGAGTTTGTTCCCGTGCCGTTGAGCGTTTCAGGGTCAATGCCCTTCGCTCCGGTGTAGATCATCCACACGTTGTTGCCCGTCAGCGAGCATCTTAATTTTCGGATTGGCGTTTTTTCCAGCATCTTCTTGGGGAAATTGTAGCCTACCGACAGTGTTCTCAGGCGGACGGAAGTCGCGTCGTAGATATTCGCTTCGGCTATGCCGAAATTTCCCTGACCCAGCGCCGTCCAATATCTCTGGGGAGTAACCGCCACGCTGTTGGGGACATACTGACCGTCGCCCTGCAGAATCACTCCGTCGGCGACAAAGCTCTCGCGTTTGCCGTTCACCGCCGTTTCCGCCGACAGTCCGTTGCCGTTCATCATGCTTTTGGTCATCGAAAACATTTCGCCGCCAACGCGCGCATCCACCTGAAAATCCAGAGTGATTCCGCGATATTCGAATCCGCTGCCGAAGCCGAGCATAAAGTCGGGCTGCTGATTTCCCAGATATTCGGAAGTGTTTTCGCCGCGCTGCGGCAAGCCTTCGCCGGTCAGAACCGGTTTCCCGTAGTGGGGACTGTTTTTGTCCTTCACCCGCCTGATTGAAGAGCCGTAGATATTGCCGAAAGGCTTGCCGGCTTCGGCAACAACCATCAATTCGTCAACCTTGTCGAGCATATAAACGTCAACCCCCTTGTAGAGGTGCACTATTTCGTTGCGATTCTTGGAAAAGTTCAGCGAAGCCAGCCAGTTCAGCCCGTCGGCATTATCCAGAATCCTGCCGCTCAGCATAAGTTCCACGCCGGTGTTCAGTATATTGCCCGCGTTCACAATCTTGCTTTCATAGCCGCTGGCTTCGTTCATCGGGAGTTTGAGCAGCTGGTTCGTGGAATTGGTCTTGTACCATGCCGCGTCCAGTTTCAGCCGTCCGTCGAAAAAGCGCAAGTCCAAGCCCGCTTCCCACGACTTGATGAGTTCGCTCACCACCGTATCGTCGTACAGCACCGGATTGGAGGAGACGACCGGCACGCCCCAGTAATCCTTGCCGACGGTGTAGGTGTTGTAAAGCTGATAGGGCTGCAAGTCGTTACCGACCTCGGCATACGAGGCGCGCAGCTTGAGGAAGGTGAACCACGACGGCAGCTCGACCAGCTCGGACACAATCCCCGAGAAACTGACCGACGGATAAAAATACGACCGGTTCGCCTTGCTCATGGTCGATGACCAGTCGTTGCGCGCCGTTGCGTCGAGATACAGAGCGTTGCGCCACGCGAGCTGAAGCGATCCGTAGAGCGAGTTCATTTTTTTCCGCCGGTGGTTTGTGTTCACAACGGGTTTTTCTATCCCGTTGTTCAGCGAAAACAGATTCGATATAAGCAGTTCGCCCGAAGAAGCCGACATGTCCGACACAGCCTGCTCCATCATGTTGCCGCCGAAAGTCAGGCTTCCGCCGAAATCGTTCCACAGCTTGTCCTTCCGCGCTACGAACAGATAGCTGTAATTGCTTTCCTTGAACTCCTTCAGTCCCTCCTCGTAAACGCCGTTCTTCGGAACCGACAAGCTGCCGGAATGTTTGCGGTGGTACATTTTGGTGTTGTAGAAATCGGTGCCGGCCTTTATTTCCCCGCTCAGCCAGTCGGTGAACTTATAGCTTAAGGAAATGAAACCGATGTAGCGGTTGCGGGTATCGTTGTTCCGATTATACTGCAGCGACCACCACGGATTGTCCTGCGGCATGGTTTGCGTATCGAACCAAACCTGCTTCCCGTTGACCACGCTCGGATTGAAATCGCGAATGTCGAGCGAGCGGGGCAGGGTGCTTATCGTGCGATACACGTTGTCCTGATTGATACCCTGAATCGGACGATTGTAAGTGTTCGTGTTGACGTAATTGAGCTTGAAGTCAAGCTTCCAGCGGTCGTCGGAACCAAGATTGGTCGTAGCGCGGGCAACCACTGAGGTTCTGTTCATTTCGGTCTCCGGCACTATGCCGCGATTGTTCGTGTGAATCACCGACGCATAGACAGACGAGCTTCCGATTTGCTGCTGAAACGAAACGGATTCGTTGTCGGTGATTCCGGTTCTGAAAAAATTGCCCGTGTTGTCGTAGGCGGCGATAGCTACATTGCGGTTGTTCCAGTCGGTGACCGTCTGTCCGGCTATTTCCGGTCCCCACGAGCTGACGCTCACAGGATTGTAGATTCCGTCGGCGCCCTGACCGAAACTGCTTTGCAATTTGGGCTTAACAAATATGTTTTCGACCGAAATGCCGGAAGAAACCGTGATGCCGAGACCCTGCTGAGATTTGCCCGACTTGGTGGTTATCAGTATCACCCCGTTGCCGGCGCGCGATCCGTACAGCGCCGCCGCCGACGCGCCCTTCAGCACGGTGAGTGATTCGATGTCGTCGGGATTTATGTCCTGCAAACCGTTGCCCATGTCCATGCCGGAAGCGCCCCAGACGTCGGTGTTGCCGCTCGCCGTATTGTCGATAGGCACTCCGTCGATAACTATAAGCGGCTGATTGTCGCCGGTCAATGAATTTTGACCGCGCAGGATAATCTTCGACGAGCCTCCCGCTCCGCCGGCGCCCTTCACGACCTGCAATCCCGAAATCTTGCCGCTAAGCGAGTTCGTCACGTTCACGTCGCGCGATTCCAGCAGCTTGCCTCCGTCGAGTTCCTGCAGCGCGTACCCGAGCGACTTCTGTTCGCGTTTGATGCCCAGCGCCGTCACCACCACTTCGCCGAGCAGCTGAGTATCGTCGTGCAGCACGATGTTCGCCGCCTCCGCCGCCGGCACCTCCAGCGTAACGAAGCCCACGCACGAAACCACGAGCACCGCATCGTCGGGCACCGTAATGGAATAGCGACCTTCGGCGTTCGTAACGCTCCCGTTCGTCGTTCCCTTCTGCAGCACGTTCGCCCCTCCAACCGGATAACCGTCAGCATCCAAGACTACGCCCGTGATTTTCTTTGCCGGCAGGCTTGCCGCCGGCTTGTTCGCTCCGTCAACTCGCCCCGCGTCGGCACGGGCAGTCGAAGACAAAGCCATTCCCGCGAACAGCAGCCCGACGGGAATCAGTCCGCAAAGGCGGATTTTGTTCAAAAACTTACTCTTTGTTTTCATAACAAATGTTTACATTAAAAATTTCCGACGACAAACATACGAAACATACACGAAATACGAAATGCTAAATTATTGAGACTTCTCGGCTATATGCTGTACGGCAAGCGCTTCGCCTCTTCGGGATGCGAAATGTATTGTCACAAAGCCTCAAAAAAGCTCGTGTTTTTCATTAAAAGACTCCTGTTTTTTGGAAAAAGACTTGTGTTTTTCGGAAAAAGACTTGCGTTTTTTGGAAAAAGACTCCTGTTTTTCGTCGAAAGACTCGAGTTTGCTGGCAAAGACTCGAGTTTTTCGTCGAAAGACTCGAGGTTTTCGTTGAAAGACTCGAGGTTTTTGACGAAAGACTTGAGGTTTTTGATTAAAGACTCGAGGTTTTTTCGACTGATTAAGGCGGCATTTGGGACGTCGAACAAAATAAGCTGTTCCAGTTTCGGCAGCATTTTACAGCATGGCGAAAGTTTGTGCGGTTTCACCGCGTTGCGGTGTTTTTTTACCGCAATGGACGCAAAGGAATTGTCACGAAATAACTTGACGGTTTTTTCACCGCATAGCGGTGTTTTTTTACCGCAAAGGGCGCAAGGGCTTCGCAGAGGGCGCAAAGGCTTCGCGTCCTTTGCAAAGGGATGTGTTAGAAATAACTTAGCACACAGATGACGCGGATGACACAGATTCAAATCCGCGTAAATCTGTGTCATCTGCGTCATCTGCGTGCTAAAAAACCGAACTGCATCCCTTATAAGTTATTTCTAACACATCCCAAAGCCCTTGCGTCCTTTGCGAAGAGCGCCGGCTGCCAGTCTTGCGTGTCTTGATCCGCAACCTGCAATGACCGTCCGGACGAATGGAGCGTGCCGGACATCCAATCGTCCGAACGTCCAATCGTCCGGCTGTCCGTCCCGCTCGACTCCGGAACGCTCCCTCCGGCCGGACGGTCATTGCGGGCTTGACCCGCAATCTTTTCCATCTCCCCTACTCTCCCCTACTCTCCCCCGAACTCTCCCGAACTCTCCCCGTCGCCAGCAAGTCACTGTAGATTGCGGATCAAGCCCCCAAGACATGCAACCGTGCGCCCTTCGCAAAGGACGCGAAGCCCTTGCGTCCTCTGCGAAGCCTTTGCGCCCCTTGCGGTAAAAAAAACACCGCAAAGCGGTGAATAACCTTCGCCTTGCGGTAAAAAAAACCGCAAAGCGGTGCCTTGCGGTAAAAAAACTGCCGGTATTTTCGCATGGAAACCGGAATAATTTAGTGATGTGTTAGAAATAACTCAGCACACAGATGACCCTGATTTAACGAATTTACGCGGATTTAAATCTGTGTCATCTGCGTTATCTGTTTATTCGACATTTCATAATTCGATTCATTGCTCAGTCGGTAAGTTCTATTCTGAATACGGAAGTATCCCTCTTTTGAAACCCTTTTTTTTCATACAGTTCGTGGGCGGCAGCACGGCTGTTGGCGGAAGTCAGGTCTATTTTTTTCACACCTTGTTTCCTTGCATGATCAAATGCCGCGTCGAGCAGCAAACCGGCAATCCCTCTGCCTCTTGCAGCCCTGTCAACAACAACATCTTCAATCCATGCCTTTTTTTTATTTGAAAGAACAGGATATACTATCAAAGATAATGTTCCGACAATTGTCGCTCCTTCCTTTGCAATAAACAGCGTCGTTGCTCCGGAATCGAGAACAGTCTCCAGATACCGTCTGTCCAAAGCTGTTGCGGCGGGAGAGAGTTGCGGCATGAGAGCAGCGAGATCCTCCGCCTCCCTATCCGTGATATTTCTAGCAATACTTATTTTCATAAAAGACATATAAAACATTATTAATATATTCGGACAGCAAAGATAAGCGAAAAGATGAAAAAAAATCCGCCGCAACCGAATCGAAGGAGACGGTCGCGGCGGAATATAAACGTTGCGGCAAATTCATCAGTACCGGACGGTAATTCTTAACTGATGTTACGCAGTGTGCGGTTTTTAGCACACAGATGACACAGATTTGACAGATGACACAGATTCGACAGATTTGACAGAT
>JAITHX010000057.1 GCA_031279735.1 Prevotellaceae bacterium | reverse complement strand
TATGGATGTTGTGACATTTGTTTTCCTCTCGGTTCAGGAACTCTGAAGAATATGAAAATGCATGATTTTTCCGAAAAGTGTGACATTTGTTTTCCTCACAGGTCAGGAACTCTGAAATTGACGGTTTTCACCGCCTTGCAGTGTTTTTTAACCGCAAAGGACGCGAAGCCCTTGCGTCCTCTGCGAACCCTCTGCGCCCTTTGCGGTAAAAAAACACCGCAACGCGGTGAAAAATACCTATAGGCGGCAAGGGATGTCGAAATAAGTTATTTATTCGACATCCCCAAGATGTTATCCGCTTCCGGAGTTTCGAACTTATTTATTCCGCATCCCCAAACATTGACTCCCAACTTCCGACAGGCACTAACCACTAACCACTAACCACTAACCACTAATTTTTATTACATTTGTGGAAATTTTTATAAAGATGATACAAAGGGTACAAAGCGTTTATTTATTTCTGGTTACCGTTCTTCAGGTAATCTTGCTGATGTCGGATATTGCCACATATATAGATGAGAGGGGCGAAACAATATGCCGAACAACAAATCTGCCGATTGTCGCGGCATTGACTTCGCTCACCGCGATAATTCCGGCAATATCGATGTTTCTATACAGGAAACGAATACTTCAGATGCGATTCAACATATTCAATTCCATTCTGCTGGCAGCCTTGCAGGGATTCATAATTTACTATGTGGTGTCGTTCTATCGGGCGGCGGTGTCGTTCAGCTTTTCCATTACATCGACTTTTTCGATAATTTCAATAATTTTAAGCATACTCGCTATCCGAAACATTCTTAAAGATGAGCTTTTGATAAGATCGTTAAACAGAATCAGGCGTTAAATTCACGATTTTTAAGAGAAATTGCGGTTTTTAAGGCTTGCTGTTGTTTGCATTTCAGTGATTTAACATTTTATAATAAAACAGGGCGTTTTTTAATGATAATTAATATTAGCCATATTTAACAATGCCTTAACTTTGCGCCTTGAAATTTAGTTAATAAAACATGTATAAGTCACAAAATAAACATAAAATTATGAAGCGAATCTTTACTGTAATCACACTCTTGTTGATTATTAACTCCGCCGCATCGGCGGAATCGGACACCGAATTTCGCAAGCTGGTCAATAGCGCGAAAGGTGCCGACAAGTGCATTTTGATAAAAGTTTTCGGAAACGATCCCCATTCGGAATTTTTCGATACGCCTTATCAAAAGGAACATTTCATCGAAGCATCGTTGTATCTGTCGGATTATCGCGACGCCGAAATCATCAGAAAGTACAACGTCAACGCTTTCCCCAGCGTCATAGTGCTCAATCCCGACGGCAATCTGCTGCTGCCCGTGAAAAAGGTGAACACGCCGAGAGAAATAGACGAGTATGCAGATTTGGCCTCGAAAGTCAAATCCGAACCCAACCCTATGGCTCAGCAGGATCTGGATTACGGCACCAACAAAATGAATGCCGCCGCTATGCTCGAATACATAGAGAAACGGACGTCCTACGGAATGGACAACGGCGAGGTTATGGACAAATACGTGTCGATGGTTGCTCCCGCCGATATGTTCAACAAAAGAACTCTCCTGCTGTTTCTGGAGAACAACAATATAAATGTGCCGGGAGCCTGCTGTTTCTTCGTGAAGCAAAATCAGGAAAAAATAAAGACCGTACTGCAGTTGAGCGACGAGCGTTTCGTTCGCTTGATCGACAAATCCATAGAGTTCAGGTTCGACAATATCTGCAAAAACTCCGACGAGTTCGCGCTTTCGCAAATAGTTGACTTGAAATCCAGCTTGTCGAGCATAGACAAGGCGCTGATAGAAAACGAATATGCTACCAAGTATTTCTACGGCACCCGTCAGCCGCTGAAACTGATGAATCAGTCCCGCATTTACGCCGATCTCATAATGCAGCACTACGAAAGGACTAAAGCCGAACAGCCGAACCCGATTAAATCCAAGCGCAGTTCCATCAAAGACAAGAAATCGCCGCTCAGTTCTGTCGTTTCATTGCCCGTAGCCCACGCCGCGCGATTGAGAAACTTGTCGCAATATGTGGTGGAAACCCTGAGCGTAAAGTCCATTCTCGACGACGCCCTCACATGGAGCATCTTCGCCGAACAGATTTCCAACACCGCAAGGTTCGATATTCCCGAAACCCGCGCCTACATCCTCTACAAGCTCGGACGCAAGGACGAAGCAGTGGAAGTGATGGAAAAAGCCTACGCTTCCGTGCCCCACGACAACCTCGACAGCAAAAAACTCATAGGTCTGAATCTCATAAAAATGAAAAGAGGCGACAAAATCTATTGACAGAATAATATTTACAATATAGTGCTCAATTCTCATAACTCATAGCATGTTTTCTCTTTAAATAATGAGCACGAAGAAAGCAAAACGCAAATGCGTTTTGCTTTTGACTTTTTATCAATTACGAATTACGAATTACGATACCTGGTGTCCAAAATCCCGTATCAATCTTTAAAATCTTCCTCCCGTTTTTCACCGCGTTGCGGTGTTTTTTATAAACGCTAAGGACGCGAAGCCCTTGCGTTCTCTGCGAAACCTCTGCGCCCTCTGCGGTTATAAAAAACACCGCAACGCGGTGAAAAACGGGAGGAAGATTTTAAGACTTGCCCATGATATGAAACCTCTAACGGGGTTTGTCCGGATAGGGACTGAAGAGTTGTAAGGGAATTTTGTCCGGCTTAACTTGACAACATCGGGATCAGTGTCTCCGTCTCGCTCCACCCGTCCGACAGGCACTAACCACTAATCACTAACCGCTAACCGCTAACCGCTAACCCCAGCATAATAAAGGGCGGAGCCTTTTCAGGTTCCGCCCTCGCCCTAAAGTTATTATGAATTGAGGTCTGGAGTTGTCCCGTCAGGACTCGAACCCGAACAAACAGAGCCAGAATCTGATGTGCTACCATTACACCACGGAACATCGCCTTTCGCGCTGCAAAGGTAGTATATTTGATTTAGAAAATGAGGTTTTTTGGGCGGGTCGTGAAACTTTTCGCGCTGTTTTTACGTAAAGTCCTTGTCTTTTAGAGAAAAGGATGTGTAAATTTTTTTATTGACATACAGAATTTTGATTATGCAAGACTATGTTAAGTTGTCCGTGATCGGCTCGAACGACGAAACGATGAGGGATTTTCTCGCGACGGAACTTGCCGAGGCTGGCGCCGAGGCGTTCGACGAGGATGGAGATGCGTTCAACGCTTATGTTCCCTGCGCGCTGTTCGACGCGGAGCGGTTCGATGCCGTTTTCGATTCGGAGCCGTTTCGGGGGATATTTTCGAGATCGGTCGAAAGGCTGCCCGCGAGAAATTGGAACAGTGTGTGGGAATCGAATTTTGAACCTGTTATCGTAGCGGGACGCTGCGTGGTTTATGCTTCGTTCCACAAGGATGTGCCGAAAACGGAGCACAGTATGGAGCACAGTATATTGATCGATCCCCGAATGACGTTTGGAACGGGGCATCACGAAACGACGCGCCTGTGTATCGAGGCGATTCTCGACGAGACAATTGAAGGCAAAACGACGCTCGACATGGGTTGCGGAACGGGAGTGCTGGGAATACTCGCCGCGAAGCGCGGAGCGAGTTCAGTGACAGCCATCGACAATGATCCGGCAGCGGCGGAGAACGCAGCCGAAAACGCGGCGCTCAACGGCGTGGACAGCAGGTTCGCAGCGCTGACGGGCGATGCCTCGACTATTGCCGGACGAAAGTTCGACCTTGTGCTGGCAAACATAAACCGGAACGTTTTGCTGAATGATACAGAAAAGTATGCCGAAACGCTTCGCGAGGGCGGCGCGCTGATCATGAGCGGGTTTTATGCCGAGGACGTTCCGCTGCTCATGGAGGCGGCGGAGGCTTCGGGGCTGGTGAAAACGGGCGAATCCGCGCTGAAGGGCTGGACGGCGCTGAAATTCGAGAAACGATGAGTTTCAGGACGAAAACGGCTGTGGTCATTCTGAACTGGAACGGACTGCATTTTCTTGAACGCTTTTTGCCCGGACTGCTTGCCGACACTGGAGGGGCGGAGGATGTGCTGGTTGCGGTTGCCGACAACGGTTCGACCGACGGATCGGTCGAATGGCTGAAAGCCACTTGTCCGGAGGCTGCCCTCATTGAATTCGACCGCAATTACGGATTCACGGGGGGCTACAATCGCGCGCTCCGGACGATCGAGGCGCAATATTACGTGCTGCTTAATTCCGATGTCGAGGTGACGGAGAACTGGCTTGTCCCGCTGGTTGATTACATGGATGCTCACCCCGAAGTTGCCGCCTGCGCGCCCGCAATTCTTTCGTTCGCGAATCGGGGCGAGTTCGAGTATGCGGGGGCGGCGGGGGGCTTCATCGACCTCTTCGGCTATCCGTTTTGCCGCGGACGGATTCTGAATCACATTGAACGCGACAACGGGCAGTACGACGACTGCGAGCGAATCTTCTGGGCGTCGGGCGCCGCGCTGATGGCGAGAGCGGATTTGTTCCGTCGGGCGGGAGGGCTGGACGAGGATTTTTTTGCCCACATGGAGGAAATCGACTTGTGCTGGAGACTGCAGCTCATGGGCTATGAAATAAGGAGCGTTCCCGCGTCGAAAGTCTATCATGTGGGAGGAGGCGCACTGCCGGTCAATTCGCCGCAAAAGCTCTATCTCAACTATAGAAACAATTTGATGATGATGTTAAAAAACATGGACGGAAGGCGACAGGCAATCATTTTCGCGCGGCTGCTTCTCGACGGCGCCGCGGCGCTGCGGTATCTCGTTCGCGGCGAGTTTTCGTATTTTCGCGCTGTGTTTCGGGCGCATCTGGGGTTCTGGCGCGCAGTGCCGGCGTGCCGGCGAAAGCGACGGGAGTTCGCGCGGCTGCGGGGCGGCGGCACTGACATGCCGGTGTACCGAGGCAGTATAGTTTTCAAGTATTTCGCGGTGCGCGGAAAGATTCGCTTCTCGGATCTCGACGGGAGGCGTTTCAGAGGGCGGCGAATATTCTGACAGTAATATGGAATGTATGACAAAAGGGAATAAAATGAAATTATTATCGAAGAGAGCGGCGGCGCTTGCGTGCCTTTTTCCGCTGGTTTTTGCGGGTTTTTCCAGAAAAACCATGTATGAGAGGGCAATCATCCTGAAGGATAGGTTTACAATAGAGGAAAAGATTGATTTGCTGTGTGCCGGAGCGCCGGCAATTCCACGTCTGAAAGTTCCGGCCTACGATTGGTGGAGCGAGTGTCCGAGCGGGGTTGCGCGTGCCGGCAAGGCGACTGTTTTTCCCTGCGCCCTGTCGTTGAGCTGCACATGGGATATGACGCTGATAAAGCGTGTTGGAGCGGCGATTGGCGACGAGGCGCGGGCGAAGTATCAGGCGGCGCTGCGCGAAAATGGCTATACGGGGCGCTACGAGGGGCTGACGTTCCTTTCTCCCTCGCTGACCCTTGTCCGCGATCCGCGACAGGCGCGGGTGTCGGACTGTTTCGGCGAAGATCCATATCTTGCGGGCGAAGCCGGCGTCGCGTTCATACGGGGGTTGCAGGGCGACGATCCGGTTTATTTAAAAACTGTTGCCGCGCCGGGTCGTTTCGTTGTCGCCGGTGCCGGTGCCGGCGGTTCGGAGGCTGCGACGATAGACGAAGTGTCTCTGCGCGAGTACTATTTCCCTCCGTTCAGGAAGGCTGCGGAAAAGGGGCGCGCGGCTTCGTTTGTCGTGTCGGGCAATGCGTTGAACGGGGTGCCGTCGTCGGCAAGCGCGTTTCTTCTCACGGATGTGCTGCGCGGGGAATGGGGCTTCGAGGGAGCGGTGGTGTCCGATGTCGAAGGTGTTTCGGATATTTACAGTCGCCACGGGTTTGCTCCGGGCTACGAAGCCGCCGCTGCCGACGCGCTCAAGGCAGGATGCGACATGGCGCTTTCCGACGAATATCGCGACGGACTTCGATATGCTCTGCGCAATCAACTCGTTTCGAGAGCGGATATAGATAGGGCGGCAGTGCGGGCGTTTGAGCTGCGCCTTCGTCTGGGCATGTTCGACCCGCCGGAAAATTTCCGTTTTGCTCAAATTCCGGAGCAAATCGTTGAATCTGCGCTTCATGGACGTCTGGCTGTCGAGGCGGCGCGAAAGGCGATAGTTATGCTTAAAAACAGGAGTGTTCTTCCGATAGACCGGTCGAAAGTCAGGAAAATTGCACTGATAGGACGGGCTTTCAAACGGGTGCGTCGCGAAGGCGCGGGAGGTCTGCCGGAGTACGAGCAGAGCCTGTTCGAACTTCTTGCAAGCGAACTGGGCGATACGGCGGAACTCGTCGCGGTTGACGAAGGTGAAGTGGAAGAGACTGTTCCGTCGGAAGTTCTTTTGTCGGGCAGCGGCAAGGGGCTGCGCGGCGAATATTTCGACGTTCAGGACTTCGATTCCCCTCCCGCGCTGACGAGGGCGGAACCCGCTCTGGATCTGAATCCCGCAACAGACAGTCAATTGCGGAAGCTGCACGGATTGTCGGCGCGTTGGTCGGGGACGCTGCTTCCTCCGGTTTCCGGCGAATATATTCTGAAATACGAGGGTGCCGGAGCGGTGAAGATTTTTGTTGACGGTCAGCTGGTGGTCGACGAGAAACTGACGGAAGGCGTGACTGTAAAAAGAACTATGGCTTTGTCGGCGGGAAATAAGCGCGAACTGCGGATAGAATCCGCCGACATGAATCCGCGCGGGCGTTACAGACTGTCGTGGAAGCTGCCGGCAGACAAAAACGCTCCGACACCCGCAAAAGTCGCGAAAGAGGCGGACATGGCGATACTTTTTCTCCGCGACGATTTCGACAAGGCGGACAGGAATCGCGAACGTCTCGATTCCAATCCCGAATGGGACAGGTTGACGGACGAAGTGTATCGGGCTAATGCCAATACTGTTGTTATTGCGGGCGGCGCCGGACTGCCGCCGCTGCGGAAAACGGCGAACAATTGTCGGGCACTGCTGTATGCAGGACGTGCGGGACGAGGCGAGGCGCAGGCTCTTGCCGACATACTCGTCGGAAAGACAACCCCTTCGGGCAAATTGTCGGTTACACTGGTAGAGGACGAAAAGCAGCTGCCCGCCTTCGACGACTACGATGTGAAGAGCGGGCGAGGTTACGGATATTTTTCGGGCAACGTGCTGTATCCTTTCGGGTTTGGATTGAGCTACACGGAATATGCCTACGGGAAACCGGAACTGAAGTACAGGAAAATCCAGCGCAACGGCATGATAGTCGTAGCGGTGAAGGTGAGCAACAAGGGGCTGTACGACGGGGAGGAAGTGATACAGTGCTATGTGTCGTCGAAACTATGGAAGAAGAACGGCCCGAAACGCAAACTGGTAGCCTTCGATAGGGTGTTCCTGAAAAAGGGAGCTTCCGACGTGTTTGAATTTCGGATACCCGCCACAGAACTGCAACGGTGGAGCACGGAAACCCGCCAGTGGGAAATACAGCCCGGCGAATACGAAATCTCTGTCGTTTCCAATTCCGGCGAAAAAAACTCTGCAACGTTCACCATACTGTGAAATGTACAACTATCGTATCGTTTCGTTTAGTCTGCTTCATCCGTCGGGATTTTCGGCCGACGAAGTATTTAGGTCTCTCGTCGAGGGCAAAACAGGTTTGCGGGAAATACGCGCAGACTGCCTCGACAAGCCCGTTTACGCGGCATGTTTTTCGGACGAACAGAATAGGAGGTTAGAGGCACTGTGTCCTTGCGGCGACATGAACAGATTTGAGAAACTGCTGGTTGCGGCAGGCAGGGAAGCGCTTCGGAAAGCGAATCTGAAGGGCGACGAAAAAATTGTTCTCGTCGCAGCAAGCACGAAAGGAGCGATAGAGACTGAAAACGAAAGCACGGACATAGTCGCTTCGGTGAAAAGGGCGGCAGGGGCGCTTCTGCCCGGAGCGCCTTGTGCAATAGTGTCCAACGCCTGCATATCGGGACTTGCGGCGCTGATTGCCGCCAAGCGACGTCTTGCGACGGGCAACTGCGATTATGCTCTCGTTGTCGGAGCCGACACGGTGAGCGATTTCGTTCTGTCGGGATTCAACGCGCTCCTTGCCCTGAGCAAACATATCTGCAAACCGTTCGACAACGACCGCGACGGAATAAATCTCGGCGAGGGTGCAGCAGCGATACTCCTTCGCCGGACGCGGGAACTCGATCCGGGAATTTATCTCGCCGGAGGCGCTATAACGAACGATGCCAATCACATATCCGGACCTTCGCGCACCGGAGCCGAACTCGCCGAGGCTATAAGAAGGGCGGCGGCGGAAAGCGGCGGCGGAGCGTTCGACTTTCTGTCGGCTCACGGTACGGCAACGCTCTATAACGATGAAATGGAGAGCAAAGCGTTTGCCGAAGCGGGCTTCGACCGCATTCCGGCACACGGATTGAAGGCTTTTCTCGGACACACTCTCGGCGCCGCCGGTCTCATAGAATCCGTGATATGCGTGAAGAGTCTGATGGAGAACACGCTGATTCCCTCGGCAGGCTACGAGACGCAAGGCACGAGCCGCGAACTCCGGATTCAAACGAAAGTGGAACACAGAGAAATAAAGAGAATAATCAAAACAATGTCGGGTTTCGGAGGATGTAACGCGGCGGTCTGTTTTGAAAAAATATGAATTATGATGAAAAACATGTACGACAAAGATTCGTCGAGAGCCATCGACGCAATAGACGCGGCGAACCGGATAGCGTTCGCTCCCATGATTTTTCAGGCTTCGAGAGCCTTGAAGAATCTCGGAATACTCGCTTCGATAGAGCGGGGCAAAGGATTGACGATAGAGGAAATCGCCGCCGACACCGGGCTGACTGCCTACGGAGTGAGAGTGTTGTGCGAAGCGGGGCTGGCGATAGGGCTGCTCTATCTCGCGGAGGAGAAGTTTCATCTCTCCAAAGTGGCTTATTTCTTTATGCACAACGAGTTTACGACGGCAAACACCGAGTTCGTAAACGATGTTTGCTACAACGGCATGTTCAGTCTCGACGAATCGGTGCGCAACGGAAAGCCGGAGGGTCTGAAAACTTTCGGAACTTGGGACACGGTTTACGAAGCCTTGTCGCAATTGCCTGAAAACGCGCGCGCTTCGTGGTTCAGATTCGACCACTACTATTCCGACGTTTCCTTCGACGAGTGTCTGAATCACGTGCTGGCAGACCATCCCCGCAAAATACTGGACATAGGCGGAAACACAGGGCGTTTCGCCATAAAATGCCTGACGCGCGACGAAAACCTGCGCGTCACCGTAGCCGACCTTCCGGGTCAGCTTGACCTTGCCCGTCGAAACGCCGAGACAAGCGGTTTCGCCGACCGCATGGAGTTTGCGGAAATAAACGTTCTGGACGGAAACCAGTCCCTGCCTGCGGGTTACGACGCTTTGTGGCTAAGTCAGTTTCTCGACTGTTTTTCGGAGAACGAAATAGTTTCGATACTGAAACGCTGTGCCGCCGCCCTCGACCGCGACGCAAGAATATTCATTCTGGAACCGTTCTGGGACCGACAGCGTTTCCCGACGTCGGCGTTTTGTTTGATTATGACCTCGCTTTACTTCACCGCCATAGCCAACGGCAACAGTCGGATTTATACCTTTTCGGTGTTCAGCGAACTGATTGCGAAAGCCGGACTGTGCATAGAGAAATGCACGGACGGCATAGGAATGGGACATACTCTGCTGCAAATTAAGAATTAAGAATT
>JAITHX010000259.1 GCA_031279735.1 Prevotellaceae bacterium | reverse complement strand
TGCGAAGCCTCTGCGCCCCTTGCGGTAAAAAAACACCGCGACGCGGTGAAGAACCGCACAATCCTTTAGTAGCAGAACCTGATTTCTTATTACAAAACCGGTACCTTCAGGGATAGGATCAACGGATTCACGCCACCACCAGAAAAAAGACGCGGAATTACTCAACAATTCCGCGTCTTTTAATTCGTAGTCCGACAAGCATTTCACAATTCATAATTTTCGCCAACTCTCCCGTTGTCCGACAATTCATAATTTTCGCCAACTCTCCCGTCGTCCGACAATTCATAATTTTCTCCAACTCTCCCGTTGTCCGACAATTCATAATTTTCGCCAACTCTCCCGTCGTCCGACAGGCAATTCATAATTCATAATTCATAATTTATAATTTCTGTAGCTTCTTTTGTCGAGTGCGGCGGCTTCGTCGTTATCGGTGATGCTGCCGGATTTCGGGTCGATGCGAATCAGTTTCTTTCCGGAGCGATAGGAGAGATTAGCGAGGTTAATCATCGAAGCGCTCAGGACGCCCTGTTCGATTGAGGCGTTGGGTGTTTTACGTTTGCGTATGGATTCGATAAAGTTTCGGTGATGCTTTTCGTCGGGGAAATAACCGGTTTTTTCGGCGAGCAGTTTCATGTTTTCGCCGAACACTTGCCATCCGCCGCCATGCCGTCCGAGGAACATGAAACCCTTGGTGCCGTATATTTCGATGCGGGTGGAGTTGTTGCGCCATTCGGGGAATTTGTCGCTGAATCTCACGTTGTGAGGCGTTTTCTGCATGTAGTCGCCGTATTGCGACGATTCGAGGGAGATTGTGTATTGTCCCATGTCGAACACTACTGTCTGGTTGTCGGGAATATCGCGTTTGTCGTTGAAGATCACTCTTCCGCCCGCGCAGTAAACAGCCTGCGGAAGCTGCGGATCGCCCAGAGCCATACGCGCGAGGTCGATAACGTGCGAAGCGTCGCCCGACATTGCCGCGCCGCCGGAATACGCCCACCAGTCCGACCAAGCCTTGTGGCGCGATACGTTGTAGGGCACCATTTCCGCCGGTCCGAGCCACATATCCCAATTGAGGCCTTCTGGGGTCGGAGAGTCGGGTTTCAGTATCCATTCGCGAGTGCCGGGCAACATACAATAGGTTTTTACGGTGACGATGTTGCCGAGTTCGCCGGAAGCGATATAGTCGCGGGCGGCGAAGGCGTAATCGCCGCTGCGGTTTTGTGTTCCGCACTGTACGACTCGTTTGTTTCCTGCGGCGGCTTCGATCATTCGCCGTCCTTCGTCGAGAGTGAGGCAGACATTTTTTTCGACATACACATCCTTTCCCGCCTCGCAAGCCATGATGCTCGCCGGAGCGTGCCAGTGTTCGGGAGTGGTGATGACAGCGGCATCGACATCTTTGTCGTCGAACACTTTTCGCATGTCGGCGATTCGTTTGGGTTCGTATCCCTGCAACTTGCCGAGTTCCCGAATGACGCTTCCGCCGCGCTGTTCGTCCACCTCGCACACGTACTTCACCTCCACGTTTTCGGTGCATTGCTTGAGACTGAGAATCACCTGCGAACCTCTGCCGCCCGCGCCTATCAGCGCTAATATTACTTTGTTGCCAGCTTTCATTTTCGGTGTCTGTTAATTTCGGATTATTCCTTTTCTAATAATGAGATTGGCGAAGCCTTCGGATTCGCTTGTGGCGACCACGCAGTACGCTTTTTTTGCCCGTTCGTAGAAGTCGGGTTTTTGAAGCGTTAGGAAAGTTTTGTTGCCGTCGGGGTAGTCGCGGAGTATTTCGCGATAGCGGCTCCACACTTTGGGTTCGGCGTCGCCTCGAAACATCATCAGGACTGCGGAGTAATCCACCGCGTAGTCGAGCGGGAAAAGCGGCATAATAGCTTCGAGCATAGCGGTGATGGAGTGACCGTCGGCACGAACGAGGCGCTGTGCGTGCGAAGCTGCGGGGAAGTTGCTGTCGCCGAAAACGATTTCGTCTCCGTGTCCTGTCTCCGCGAGTATTTTCAGGAGATCGGGCGAAATAATTTTACTGATACCTTTTAACATAGTTCTAATATTAAAATATTTTTCAATTCGTAAAACACGGCTACAAAGGTAGTATTTTTCGTTCGATGCGCCAAATAAAATCCTGACAGGAAAATATTTTCCAAAGAATTTTGAGGTTCCGACAAAACACACTACCTTTGTTTCGATTTAATTTAAGTTTAGCGTTTTTGTCAATGTGTTAACATTATGAAACAGACGGAACTATATAATATGGAAATCACGGATTGGGCAGCCGAAGGCAAAGCGATTGCAAGATCGGGAGAAATGGTGATTTTCGTGAAGGACGCAATCCCCGGCGACATCGTGAACATGAAAGTAAAACGAAAGAGAAACTATGCGGAAGGGTTCGTGACAGAACTGGTAAAGCCTTCGCCCATGTCCGCAGTCCCGTTTTGCAGGCATTTCGACGATTGCGGAGGATGTGTGTGCCAGCGGATGCCATATACAGAACAACTTAAGTACAAGGAAAAACAGGTGGTCGATCAATTGCGGAGAATAGGAAAGATAAGCGATCCGCCGGTAAGCGTTATTATTCCGTCGAAAAACACCGAATTTTATCGCAACAAGCTGGAATTTACCTTTTCGTGCAAACGATGGCTGACCAAATCCGAAATGTCGGTCGAACAGGACGAAAGGAACTGCAACGCGCTGGGCTTTCACGTTGCGGGACGCTTCGACAAAGTGCTGGACATCGAAAATTGCAGTTTGCAGAAGTCTCCTTCGAACGAAATACGAAACAGAGCCAAGACATACGCCCTGAGCAAGGGTTATTCGTTTTTCGACGTCAAAAACAAAACCGGACTGCTCAGAAATCTAATAATCAGAACATCTTCCACAGGCGAAACTATGGTAATCGTGGTTTTCGCGCAAAACGACGAATCGGCCATCACCTGCCTCATGGAGATGCTGAAAGGAGAATTTGACATACATTCATTGAATTACATCGTCAATACGAAAGGAAACGACAGTATCCACGACCAGAACGTCATCCTGTATGCCGGCAAACCCTGCATCGAGGAAAAAATGGAAAACCTGACTTTCCGTATCGGTCCGAAGTCGTTCTACCAGACAAATTCGGAACAGGCGCACAATCTCTACCGCGTTGTTCGCGAATATGCCGAACTGAAAGGCGACGAAACCGTTTATGATCTATACACCGGAACGGGCACGATAGCGAACTTTCTCGCCGGCGGAGCGCGAAAAGTTGTGGGCATCGAATACGTTCCCGAAGCGGTGGAGGACGCGAAAATAAATTCGGCTCTGAACAAAATCGATAATACATTATTTTACTCAGGAGATATAAAAGATATTATGACGAAAACCTTTATAAAACACAACGGTACTCCGGACACGGTCGTGCTCGACCCTCCGAGAGCGGGCTTGCATCCGTCCATTCCTGAAACACTGATGGATGCCGCTCCCTCAAAAATAATCTACGTGAGCTGCAATCCGGCAACTCAAGCCAGAGACATATCAATGCTTGCTTCAGAATACGAGCTTGTCGCATCCCAGCCGGTGGACATGTTTCCGCATACTCATCACGTTGAAAATGTTGCGCTGCTAAGAAAAATTCATACATTTTAAGAATACGACGATATGATGAAATACATTCAGTTTATCTTTGTTTTCGCGACAGTTCTGCTCATGTTGCCCGAAAACGAATTGTTGGCGCGCGACAAAATCGACAGGGACGACACTTACGCCATCCTGAAAAAAAAGCGGGAAAAAATGGAACTGCTGGAAAAATTGGAATTGAAGAAAAATCAGGATTCCGACGGCGACGGAATAATTGACGAAGAGGATGAATGTCCGAGTATTCCCGGAACTCGGGCGCTGAGAGGCTGTCCGGATTCCGACGAGGACGGGATTCCCGATCATCTCGATGATTGTCCTTACACTCCCGGTCCGCCTCAGTTCAGAGGCTGTCCCGACCGCGACAACGACGGTGTTCCCGACCACAAGGACGTGTGCCCCGACGTGGCCGGCACCGCGCTCAACAACGGCTGTCCCGATTCGGACAAAGCAGTGGATTCAATCAATTTCGACTACGAGCGGGACATGCAGCTCCAACGCTACGAAAAGTACATCTACGAACAGGAACTGTTCAAGCAGGAATATCGCAAACGGCAGGAATATCTCTGGGGTTTGGAAAATGCGGACAATAGCAGAAACGTGCCGTCCCGCAAAAACAGCAAACCGAAGCAGGATAAAAATCACAACAGAAGGACTATTGCCGAACAGGAGAACAGCTATAGTAGTTCTCCGAGCGGATCACAGGAAACTCCAAGCTGGCAGCTTCCGATGACTCAGTATGTTCCGCCCGAAGCTGCTCCGAGACAGGTTGCTGCGACGGCTCAAGTTCCGGCAACAGTTTCGCAGCTTCCGAAATACGGCGACAATAACGACATCATCGTTATCAACAACAGCAAACAATTCGACTATCGCATTCCTGAACTGGAGTTGATTCTGAACGACGTGAAGTTTCTCAGAGGAAGAGTCTTTTTCACCGACGAACGCAAAAGCTTCGAGGCGCTGACCAAACTCGCCGCCTTATGCATGGAATATTCCGAATGGGAGAAAATCACCATTAACTGTTATTCCAACAACGAAATAAATAATGTAAGCATCTCGGCGTACAGGCTCAATCAACTGTTCCAAAACAGAGTGGACGCCATAAAGACGATTCTTATCAGACAATTGAACGTTCCCGCACAACGGCTGACTTTCAAGTCCTGTTCGGAACCGGCATCGAATCAGTCCAATTACATAAAATTGCAAATAGATGTGAGATAAACATTGTTTTAACTTTTAATTAGATACTTGGATACAGACATCAAATTTCTTCCGGGAGTAGGTCCCCATAAAGCGGAACTTTTGTATTCCGAATTGGGAATTATCACTTATAGGGACCTGCTCTATCATTTTCCGTTCAGATACATCGACCGCACTCATTTCCACAAGGTCAGTGAGGTATCGCCCGAATTGCCCTACGTTCAGTTGTACGGCGAAATAGTCTCCGCATCGTTCGAGGGGGCTGAAAAAGGCAATAAACGGCTGGTATGTAAATTTGTCGATACGACGGGCAGCATTGATCTCGTTTTTTTTCGGGGACTGACGTGGATAAAAAACAAAATCGAACCGGGGAAGAAATATGTCGTTTTCGGGAAAGCGAATTTATTCAACGGATGGATCAATATCGTTCATCCGGAAATAGACCTGCCCGAACCGGAAACGGGAAGATTTGCGTCGAACGTAAACGGAATTTATCCGTCAACCGAAAAACTCAGGAACAATCATTTCGGAAATAAACTATTCGTCAAGCTGATCAGGAACCTGCTCGGAATCATTCCCCGAAAAACAATAGAAACTCTGCCGCCTTATCTCATTTCCAAATACAGGCTTCTGCCGTTGACCGAAGCCTTGCTGAACATACATTTTCCGCAAACTCCCGAACTGCTGACGAAAGCACGCAATCGACTGAAGTTCGACGAGGTGTTTTACATACAGATGAACGTTCTGCAACGAAGAAATACCAGAATCGGCACTTCAAGAGGATTTGTCTTCGGAACTGTAGGCTCGCGTTTCAACCATTTTTTCAACAACAATCTCCCTTTCTCGCTGACCGAAGCACAAAAACGAGTTGTCCGCGAAATGCGGCGCGACATGGGCAGCGGAAAACAAATGAACAGACTGCTGCAAGGCGATGTGGGCAGCGGAAAAACTCTGGTTGCCCTCATGATCATGCTTATAGCCGCCGACAACGGATTCCAGTCCTGCCTCATGGCTCCCACCGAAATTCTCGCCTCGCAACATTGCGATTCGATTGCCGGCTTGCTGAAAGACATGCCGGTCAGAGTCGATTTGCTGACAGGCTCCACGAAAAAACGTCTGCGGAAAGAAATTTTCAACGGACTGGAGGAAGGTACGACAGACATACTCATAGGCACTCATGCTCTGATAGAGGACAACGTTCGATTCAGAACTCTCGGTTTAGTCATAATCGACGAAC
>JAITHX010000258.1 GCA_031279735.1 Prevotellaceae bacterium | reverse complement strand
TAGCCGAGTATTTTCCGCAACGGGAAAGTCGGAGGCAGCATGATGGCGTAAAATTCGTGCAGTCCGACCGTGACGACAAACAGAAATATTGCCAGATAGCCGAATGGGTGAAAGATTATGCCCGCCAGCAGAATGACCAGAAACACTGCTCCGCTGATAGTTCGGACGGTCAGATTATTCACTTTGATTGTCCGGATTTACTTCGTTGCCCGTCAATCCCATTTCTTCCAGTCTGCTGTTTTTGCGCTTGCCGAAGATTTTTTCGAGGTCTTCGCTGAATATCACTTCTTTTTCGAGAAGCAGTTCTGCAAGAGCGTGCAGCCCGTCCTTATGCTGAACCAGCACCGATTTCGCGAGGTCGTAAGCCGTGTCGATAATTTTCTTGGCTTCCTCGTCGAGCATTTCCGAAGTCTTTTCGCTGTAGGGTTTTGAAAAGGCGTATTCCGACTGTCCCGACGAATCGTAATAGCTCAAGTTGCCTATTTTGGAGCTCATTCCGAAGTAGGCTACCATGGCATAAGACTGTTTCGTAGCCTTTTCCAGGTCGCTGAGCGCTCCGGTGGAGATTCGCCCGAAAGTGAGTTCTTCGGAAGCTCTGCCGCCGAGGGTCGAAGCCATTTCGTCCATCATCTGTTCGGTGGTGGTAATCTGTCGTTCGTCGGGGAGATACCATGCGGCGCCCAGCGATCGTCCTCGGGGGATGATAGTTACCTTCAGCAGAGGATTGGCATGTTCCAGAATCCAGCTGACGGTGGCATGTCCTGCCTCGTGAAAGGCTATCGTGCGCTTTTCTTCCTTGGTAATGAGTTTGCTCTTCTTTTCGAGTCCGGCGATGATTCTGTCGATGGCATCAAGAAAATCCTGTTTGCCTACGGTTTGTCTGTCCTTGCGGGCGGCAATCAGAGCGGCTTCGTTGCATACGTTGGCAATGTCGGCGCCCGAGAATCCGGGCGTCTGTCGGGCGAGAAATTCGACATTGAAATCGGGGTCGAGTTTCAGAATGCGCAGATGTACCTTGAATATGTCGAGACGCTCCTTGTACTCCGGCAAGTCCACGTATATCTGTCGGTCGAAGCGGCCTGCGCGCATCAGGGCTTTGTCCAGAATGTCGGCGCGGTTGGTTGCGGCAAGCACAATCACTCCGCTGTTCGTGCCGAAGCCGTCCATTTCGGTCAGCAACTGGTTGAGAGTGTTTTCCCGTTCGTCGTTACCCGAGAAGCCCGCATTTTTGCCTCTTGCACGTCCCACCGCGTCTATTTCGTCGATAAACACTATGCAAGGAGCCTTTTCCTTCGCCTGACGAAACAAGTCGCGAACTCTGGAAGCGCCCACGCCCACGAACATTTCCACGAAATCGGAACCCGACATCGAGAAGAAAGGGACATTGGCTTCGCCGGCAACGGCTTTGGCGAGCAGAGTTTTCCCCGTTCCGGGAGGACCGACGAGCAGCACGCCTTTGGGTATTTTCCCTCCGAGGTCGGTGTATTTCTTCGGGTTTTTGAGGAAATCCACAATTTCCATTATTTCCACCTTAGCCTCTTCGAGTCCGGCGACATCGCTGAACGTCACCTTTTTGATATCGGTATTATCAAACAGCTGAGCTTTGGACTTTCCCACGTTGAATATTCCGCCGCCGCCGCCGCGCGACATACCGCGGAACATAAAAAACCAGAACAGGAGCAGGATGAGGGGAAACATCAGAAACTCCATGATTCGTCCGAGGTAATTGTTTCGTTCGGTGTATTCGGGCGAAACTCTTTCGGAGGGAATAATAGTTTCCTGAGCTTCGGCTATGGCTATTTCCGAATCCCATTCGTTCGGGGGAGTAAAGAAGAACTGCGCCCCCGAGAAGCTAGTGCTGGAACTCAGATTGTATTCTTTGGCATATTTTTCGAGCCTGCCGTCCTTCAGTTCTATTTCAACGCGATTCTGATTGGTGATTATGACCATTCTGGATATGTCGCCCGAAGGAAGCATGCGGGTTCGAACCTCTTTCCATTGAGTTCGTATCGGTTCGCCTCCTCCGTAGAAATAATACATGGAAATTATCAGGATACCCAGCAAGGCATAGAACCAGTAGGGATTAAATCGCCACGGACTTTTATTGTTTCCCCGTCCGGGGCTATTCGGATTGGAATTACTCATTTTCAAGATAAAATCAAGTGTGTTTTTGTATATTCTTGAGACAGTCAGGCGGTTTTTTCCTCCGGAATGCACACGACGTCGGCATCAGCCCACAAATCCTCCAGCGCGTAATAATAGCGCCATTCGGTTTGAAAGACATGCACCACCACCGAACCGTAATCCAATATGATCCACAAAGCGTTTTCGTCGCCCTGACGTTTCCACACCCTGCTGCCGAGCTTTGCAAAAACTTCTTCTTCGACATTGTCGGCAATGGCTCTGACCTGCGTCGTGGAGGCGGCGCTCGTTATTATAAAGGAACTGCACACCGATTTGCTCAGGTTGTCCATGTCGAGGTGCATTATTTTTTCCGCTTTTCTATCCTTCATCGCGGAGACGATAACGTCTATCAGCTCCATTTCCTTAAGACAGTTTTGACTGTCTTTTATTTCAGTACTTTCGTTCATTCAAATAAATATAACTTTTATTCGGGAGTGCAAAGTTATTGAATATTTCGAGAACAGAGCGATTTCTCCCAGTTCCATGCCGTTTTCAGCATGTCGCCGGTCGAAGTTTCGGCTTTCCATCCCAGCTCGCTGTTTGCAAACGAGGGGTCTGCCCACACCTGTTCCACATCGCCTTCCCGCCGTCCGACTATTTCTCGGGGCACTTCAACGCCGGTTGCCTGTTCAAACTCTTTCAGAATTTCCAGCACCGACAGTCCTCTGCCTGTGCCGAGATTGAAAAACTCCACTCCTTTCCTGTTCTTTCCCGCAAGGAGACGTTCGACGGCGATAACGTGAGCCTTAGCCAGATCAACGACATAGATATAATCGCGGATAGCCGAGCCGTCGGGCGTATTGTAGTCGCTTCCGAAGACGCGCAAGCGTTCGCGAATACCGATGGCAGTTTGAGTGACAAAGGGTATCAGATTGTTCGGAACTCCGTTGGGGAGTTCGCCTATTGCGGCGGAGGGATGCGCTCCGGCGGGATTGAAATATCGGAGGGCGACGCATTTCAGTCGGCTGTCGGCATAAACCGTGTCGCGGATTATTTCTTCGGCAATCTGTTTAGTATTGCCGTAGGGAGAAGTAGCCGGTTTTATCGGCGCGCTTTCGGTGACCGGCAGCACGTCGGGCTGTCCGTAAACGGTGCAGGAAGAAGAGAAAACCAGATGCGGGGCGTTCTGTTCGCCCATGAGTTCGAGTATGTTCAACAATGAAACCAGATTGTTGCGATAGTAGAGCAGGGGCATTTGCACCGATTCGCCCACCGCCTTGCTTGCCGCGAAATGTATTACGGCGCTTATGCCTGCATTTCTTTTGAAAACCGCCTCCAGAGCCGGCTTGTCGCAACAGTCGATTTTCTCGAAAACCGGCTTTTTGCCCGTGATGGAAGCTATTCCGTCGAGAACGTTCTCCGACGAATTGGAGAGATTGTCCGCGACGACAACCTCGTAGCCGCTGTTTTGCAACTCGACTACGGTGTGGGAACCTATGTATCCCGTTCCTCCCGTTACTAATATTTTTTTGTCCATGTAATAATAATAATAATTGTTGTTGTTGTTGTTGTTGTTGTTGTTGTTATCGCTGCTGCCGTTCCGTTTATTGCAGCTGTTTAGTGTCCTTCAGCAAATGCGCGAGCATCTGCGACAGGGATTCGCTGTCGAGACGATGACCGATGATTTTCTTGTCCTTGTCGAGCAGATAAACCTGCGGCACCGAGTACACGCTGTAAGCCGTTCTGAAATCGTTCGAGTTCGCTGGGTCCCAGACGTTAATCCAGTCCGTCATGCTGTTTTTCGACACGTATTCCGTCCATTCCTCCTTGTTGCTTTGACTGTAAACGCAGAATCCCGCCAGACCCTTGTCCTTGAAGTTCTGGAACACCTTATAGACTTTCGGGGTTTCCTGCTTGCAGTGTCCGCACGAAGGTTCGTAGAAATACACCAGCGTATAGGGCGCGTCGATGTCGTAGAGCGCTTCGGGCGCGCCGCCAATGGTCTCCATTTTAAGGTTCTGGGCTTGGGTTCCAATTCGGGTGCTCCGATATTTGTCGGCATGTTCGGTGATGTTCTTTATGAACTTGGGATCTCTGGCATTCACTTTGTTCGCGAGATAATAATTGTCGATGATGTGAATGACCACGTTGTCCATGCCCATGATTTTCGAGTTGACGTATTTGTTGAACACGTGACCGGTGAAGAATCGCTTCATTGCGGTGTCGCCCTCGGTTTTCGGGAAGAGGCGGTCGAAGGCGCTGATTATCGAATCCGGAATCTGCGGCGTAAACGAAGCGCTGAAATAGTTGTCGATGGCGGGCATAAGTATGGGCGTGTACTGCATTCTTATGTCGGACAGGGTAATGTTGTCCCAGTAGTGTTTTTTGACATATTCGTATATATAACGCTGTTTTTCGGTTTCGTCCTTTGGCAGCTGACTGCGCTTTACGGGCGTGTTCTTCATTGCTCTGACCACCGAATAAAGGAGGCTTCCGGGGAATTTCCCGCCTATTTCCGCAAGTTTGGCGTCCGCCTCTTTCGCCAGCGCTTCCTCCTCGTCGTCTATTTCCTTCAATTTCTGTTCGTCGTCCTTATCCTTCTTCGCCTTTTCAATCAGTTCCTTTTCCTTTTTCTGCAAGCGGAGCAGGAATCGGGTGTATTCCGCAAAAGCCTGATTTTCGGGCGAGCCGTCGAACGACAGAGATTCGAGATACTTGTCTTTTTGGGTATGGATGGAAAAGTTTTGATTAGTCGTGTCCGGAATCAGGAAGTCAAACAATTGAGTGCCGTCCGCGGCAATGAGATACATGCCGGGCGAAAGCGGCTTTCTGCCCGTAAACTCCATTTTTCCGTTTTTTCCGATAGCGGCGGTATCCATGGAATATTTGTTTGTTCCGTAATGCATAACGAGGATTGCATCCTTGTTTTTTTCGCCTTTGATCTCTACGCTGATTTTGTAGCCCTGCGCAAACGACGCCGACACGAAGAGTGTTGCCACAAGTGTCGCCACAAATGTCCCCGCAAGGACAGACATGAATGTTTTTCTCATTTCAAAATATTTATCGTTTGTTTTTTTTCGTCCTGTTTGTGTATTCCGCGTGAAACACTTCCCACGACTTGGATTTATAGACATCCCTGCTGAAATACAGCAGGGCGGGTTTCATCATGTCGGGTTTCTGAAAACCGGGGAGTCTCGACAGCAACTGTCCGTTTTCGTTGAGAAAGACCGACGTGGGCAGACCCAGCCTTTCGCCGCCCAGAATCGAGGCGAGTTCCCTGTACGTCACCGTGCGGTCGCCGAGAGAGACAGTATCCCTCATGTCGGAATTAAGTTTCACGGGATAATAGTCTCTGTTGAGGATTCGGATTATGGCTGTATCCGAAAAGGTTCTCTTGTCCATTTCCTTGCACCATCCGCACCAGTCGGCGTAAATATCGACGAATATTTTGCGGGGTTCCTTCTGCAAGGCTTTGACGGCATCGCCGAATTTCATCCATTTCACTTTGGACTGAGCATCGGACGACGCTATGGAAAGCGTCAGAAACATAACGATGCACAAGAGTTCGGCGATCGCGCCGCCAATTCTTGCTTTCAATCCTGTATTCTTCATTTTCATATACTGTTGCTACCGTTGTTACAAATTACATCCTACATCATTCCCAATTCAAGTTTAGCCTCGTCCGACAGTTTTTCCGAATCCCACGGAGGCTCGAACGTCAGGGTTATGCCCACATCCGTCACCCCCTCTATGTCCCTCACTCCGTCGTTGACCTGCTCCACAAGTTCGTCCGCCATCGGACAGTTGGGAGCGGTCAAGGTCATGGTTATTTCGACTTTGCCGCCGTCATGTATTTCGATTCCGTAAATCAGACCCAAATCATAGACATTGACGGGTATTTCAGGGTCGTATATATTTTTCAGCACCTTTACTATCGTATGTTCCAGCGTCGGGCTATCCATTTTCCGAATCGTTTTGCTGTTTGCGAGCCAAATCCGTCATTCGCCGAATCATCGCGGCCAATCCGTTGGAACGTGTTGACGAAAGATTCTCCTTCAGACCGATTCGCTCGATAAAGAACAAGTCCGCGTTCAGTATTTCGGAGGGTTCCCTATTCGAGAAGACTCTAATCAGCAAAGAGATCATGCCTTTGGTGATTATGGCGTCACTGTCGGCGGTATATTTCATCTTTCCGTTTTCCGTGAAGCCGTGCACCCATACTTTCGATTGGCACCCGTCGATAAGATGTTCGTCGGTTTTGTATTTCGGGTCGTAAGGCGCCAAATCCCTGCCTAAATCTATCAGATACTCGTATTTGTCCATCCAGTCGGAGAACATTGCGAATTCGTCGAGTATCCGGTTTTGCATATCGTTTATCGTGTCACTCATTTCATTCAAAGTTGCAAAATTATGATATTTGTGCGAATATCGCGACATGTTTTTCGCGGCTTCTCCGCTTCGAGAGCGAAAAGAGAGTATTGCACAAATGTTTACGACATGTGAATTTTTTTAAGATTCTTTTTCAGTCGGGCGATTCTCTTGGACGAAATGAGCGAAACAAGCGAATCGGGCGAAACAAGCCTGTCGGACACTATTTCCGGGTTCGGGTTCGTGTTCGGGTCTGATTTCGATTCTCTTTCATTCGTTGCCGCCGCCGCGTCGGTCCTGCGCTTGTCGGGATCGTACAACATTCCGGTACATAGACACATTCGTCTTTGATTCTCAAGAAGTATATGATAGTTTTTACAGCCTTCGCATCCTTTCCAAAATTCGTCGTCGTCGGTGAGTTCCGAGAAAGTGACGGGAACGTATCCGAGTTCCGAATTGAGTTTCATCACTGCAAGCCCTGTGGTGATGCTGAATATTTTGGATTCGGGATAGAGTCGCCTCGACAGTTCGAATATTTCTTTCTTGATTCTTCGCGCCAGTCCCGTTTTTCGATATTCGGGATCGACAACAAGCCCCGAATTGGCAACGAACTGCTTGTGCTGCCAGGATTCGATATAGCTGAATCCCACCAGACGATCGTTGTCGATTACAACGATAGCCTTTCCATCCTCCATTTTTTTCGCAACATATTCGGGCGATCTCTTTGCGATTCCCGTGCCGCGCTGCAATGCCGACTCGTATATCAGTCGGCACACCGTTTCCGCATACTTCACATGTGAAGCATTAGCCCTTAAAATTTCCATTTCCAAGTTTCGTTCTATCAGAAAATTCAACGAACAAATCCGCATCAACCGTGATTTTTCAATCGGGAAAATCCCCTTACCAAATATTAATCAACCCGATACGGAAAATACATTATCTTTTTTTCGGATGCAAATATATATCATTTTTTATTATTAATAGTTATACGGTTGTTATAGCCGATGTACAACAACCGTATAATCCTCATTCGGTGGTGGCGTGAATCCGTTGATCCTATCCCTGAAGGTACTAAGAAATCAGGTTCTGCTACTAAAGGATTGTGCGGTTCTTCACCGCGTCGCGGTGTTTTTTTACCGCAAGGGGCGCAGAGGCTTCGCAGAGGGCGCAAATGCTTCGCGTCCTTTGCGAAGCCTTTGCGCAAGGTCGCCGAAGGCTGCGGGTCAAGCCCTCAAGACCCGTAACCGCGTGCCTTTCGCAAAGGACGCGAAGCCCTTGCGTCCTTTGCGAAGCCTTTGCGCCCCTTGCGTTACAAAAACACCGCAACGCGGTGAAAAAACACGCAAACTTTTTCCACACAATTCTCGGCAGAACCGCAGAAATAATACCTTTCAACGGATTCACGCCATTACCCGAATTACGAATTGCGACAATCGTATAACTACCGAATAACTACCGAATAACTACCGTTTCCAAATTCTTCCCGTTCGGATTCGTCCAGCGCCGACATAAGCGCCTTCAGCGTAATGCCGTGACTGATGATTAAAACCGTTTCATCGCTATGATTGGCTTGCAGATAGTCTGCAAAGTCTTTTACTCTCGCGAACAGTTCGGGCATGGATTCGGCGCCTTCATGATGATTTGTGCCGTTCCAGTTGTCGGGAATAGCTTTGCCCTGTAGATCGCCCAGATACCTTTCCCGCAGACGGACATCCTCTATAACAGTCATACGGGGATGCTTCGCGGCTATAATGTTCGCGGTATCGACGGCGCGGCGAAGATCGCTGGTGAAACAGAGCGCTATATTGAAGTCCAGCAGAAGATCGGCAAGTTTATTTGTTTGGGATACGCCTTTCGCCGTAAGCAGTCCCGGCGTCTGACCCTGAAGAATGTGCAGCCTGTTTTCAATCGTTTCTCCGTGACGCGCCAGAATCAGCTTCATTCCTTTTTTCTTTTATATGAGCTTTTGTAGGAAAACAGCCGCCACTTTTCTTCGGTCAGATTCTGGCTGAACATTTCAAAGCGCGCCATGACGAAAAGAAGGTCCGACAGCCGATTCACAAACCGCAGGATTATGGCGGGCAACTCGTCCTCCCGATTCAACGTCCATAAACGCCGTTCGCTCCGGCGGGCAATCGTGCGCGCAAGATGCAAATGCGACGATACCGGCGTCCCCCCGGGCAAAACGAAGAAATCCTGTTCGCCCTCCATCCGTCCGAGCAAATCGTCTATCCTGTTTTCCACAAACAAAACGATGTCCTCGTCCAGCCGGTTCGGATTCTTGTCGCGTATTTCCGACGGCGTAGCCACATGCGACATCATCGCCATTATTTCGGATTGAATTTTAAACAGCAGCTCATGCCATTCGTGCTCCTCCGGAAGAAACGACCTCACCGCTCCGAGCATACTGTTGAGTTCGTCCATGCAGCCGTTCGCCTCGATTCGGATATTGTCCTTGTCCACACGCTGTCCGCCGTGTATTCCCGTTTTTCCCCTGTCGCCGCTTCTTGTGTATATCTTCATAATATTTCGATTAAACATTCAATTAAACATATCGAACAAATTATCCGTTTCGCCCCAGTAGATATGAGTGTATCCGGCTATCGCGTTCTTGCGGCGCAGCAATTTCGTGTCAACCGGCACGCCCGCAGCGTTATACTGTTGCGCCACGCTCGTCGCTTCGGTTTCGCAATGCGAATAGTGGAACTCGTGCCCTTTCGCGGCGAAACCGTTGTAATTGAAACTTCGATAGCCCAGCGTCAGCTTCATGTTCTTCATGCTTGCCTTTTGACTGAATATTCCGACCATGGGATATTCGCGCCCCTTCGCATCCGCAATCGACGACGAAAGATACATCATCCCGCCGCACTCCGCCAGCGCTCTGCCTCCGCCGGCAACATACGCCCGAATGTCGCCATGCAGTTCGGTGTTTTCGCAAAGTTGTTCCAGAAACATTTCCGGATAGCCGCCGGGGAAGTAAACGAAATCCGCTTCGGGCAGACGCGAATCGCGCAGCGGACTGAAGAACGCTATGTCGCCCCTTGCCTTCAGACGCTCCATGTTTTCGCGGTACGTGAAATTGAACGCCTCGTCCGACGCTACGGCTATTCTGATTTTCGAACCGACGGTCGCCGGTCGAGTTTCCGCCGCCGCCGCCTGCACGTCGCCATACGTTCGGGCAAACGCCAGCAGCGCGTCCAAATCAATGTATTGTTCCATCGCCGCCGCCGCCCTGTCCGCAAATTCGTCGAACAAACGTTCGTTCTCCAGAGTCAGCCCCAAATATCTCGACGGGATTTCAAGTCCCGCGTTCTTCGGCAAGCAGCCGAACAACTTGACGCCCGCGTCGATGCACGCCTGATTCAGGAACCTGCAATGGCTTTCCGAACCGACAAAATTAAATATCGCGCCCGCAACGTTGACCTCCGCGTCGAAATGCCTGAATCCGTACAGCAGCGGAGCAACCGAATAAGCCGCAGATTTTGCATTGACAACCAGCACTACCGGAATCTTCAGCAATTTCGCCGTTTCCGCGCAGCTCCCCTGCATCCCGTCGTATCCGTCGAACAGACCCATCGCTCCTTCCGCAATGCAGACATCCTTCCCCAGCGAATATTTGGCATAAAGCTCGGCAACATGTTGCGCCGACGACAAAAACAAATCCAGATTGACGGATTTGTTTCCCGATGCCGTGTCGTGATATTTCGTGTCGATATAATCCGGCCCGCACTTGAACGGCTGCACTCTGTAGCCTCTGTTCTTAAACGCTCTCAGCAATCCCGACGCAACCGTCGTCTTCCCCGAACCCGAATTGGGCGCGGCTATGAGAAATCCTGCCATTCTGGAATTAAGAATTAAGAATTAAGAATTAAGAATTACCGTCCGGCTGTCGGGAGTTGATAATTTCGAGCACTCTTTCGCGACTCAAGCCGGAGAATGCCATAATTTGTTCTACGGTAAAGCCGTTGCGATGACCGGCAAGGACGGTTTGCGCTATTCCTATTTCTATTCCTATTTCTACTCCTATTTCTATTTCTTCCATTCTTCCTATTTCTATTCCTATTTCTATTCCTGCCATTCTTCCTTCAATAATTCCAGATTGCGACATGCTATGCAGGTCGCGCTTATCTTCAATGAATTGGTAGTATTCCTTGCGTTCGGTTTCGCTCAGGTTGTCCTCACTGAGTTTGCTGCGAAAGGCTTGGATGCTGGGAGGCTTTGCCGTTTCCGGAACGTCGCCCGTTTGCAGAAACGCTATCCATTCGTCGAACGGGGCAATGATTGTCCCATCGAAATTTTCCAATAGGACAATGTAGTATTCGGGCGTGATGTCGCCGACGACTTCCCTGCGGAAAAGCATTTCCTGTTTCTCGGACAGTTTAAGAACGTCGTCGGGACAGCGACGTCCGCGAAACGAGGCGACGCCGCGATACACGCATTCTTTGCCGCGTCCCAGATCGAAATACACTATGCTTATTACATATACCTTTTTTATTTTGTCGCAGTTTTGTCCGCTCTCGATGTTTTGCAATATGAGCTTCGACACTCCGCGAAGTATGCAGCTGAGATAGTACGATTCGTGATAATTATGCAATTCTATGACAACCAGTTCGCCTCTATCGTTTTTGGCGAGTATGTCAACCTTGCCGTCGATGCTTTCCCTATCGTTTTCGGTTTCAAGGATGTTCTGTATCCTGACGGTTTTGCCGAGCAGCGAGGTCAGGAATCCTTCAAGTATCTCAAAATTGGCTTTATCGCGCAGTATGCGCCTCGAAGCCCAGCCGAAATGTATGTATTTTGCCATTCTGGAATTAAGAATTAAGAATTAAAAATTAAGAATTACCGTTCGGCTGTCGGGAGTTGATAATTTCGAGCACTCTTTCGCGACTCAAGCCGGAGAATGCCATAATTTGTTCTACGGTAAAGCCGTTGCGATGACCGGCAAGGACGGCTTGCGCTATTCCTTTTTCTATTCCTTTTTCTATTCCTTCCATTCTTCCTTTTTCTCTTTCTTTTTTTATTTTTCTTCCTATTTCTATTCCTTCCATTCTTCCTTCAATAATTCCGGATCGCAACATGCTATACAGGTCGCGCCTGTTTTCCATGAATCGGTAGTATTCCTTGCGTTCGGTTTCGCTCATGTTGTCCTCCCTGAGTTCGCTGCAAAAGGCTTGGATTCTGGGAGGCTTTGCCGTTTCCGGAACGTCGCCCGTTTTGAGAAACATTACCCATTCGTCGAGGGGGGTCAGAATTTCTCCATCGAAATTTCCCACTATGACAATGTAGTATTCGGGCGTGATGTCGCCGACGACTTCCCTGCGGAAAAGCATTTCCTGTTTCTCGGACAGTTTAAGAACGTCGTCGGGACAGCGATGTCCGCGAAACGAGGCGGTGCCGTGATACACGCATTCTTTGCCGCGGATCAGATCGAGATACACTATGCTTATTACATATACCTTTTTTATTTTGTCGCAGTTTTGTCCGCTCTCGATGTTTTGCAATATGAGCTTCGACACTCCGCGAAATATGCAGCTGAGATAGTACAATTCGTGATAATTATGCAATTCTATGACAACCAGTTCGCCGCTATCGTTTTTGGCGAGTATGTCAACCTTGCCGTACTCGTCGTCGACGCTTTCCCTATCGTTTTTGGTGTCAAGGATTTTCTGTATCCTGACGGTTTCGCCGAGCAGCGAGGTCAGAAATCCTTCAAGTATCTCCAAATCGACGCCCCGACGCAATATGCGCATCATAACCCAGTCGAAATATATGTATCTTGCCATTCTGGAATTAAGAATTAAAAATTAAGAATTAAGAATTGCCGTTCTGAAATTAAGAATTAAGAATTAAGAATTAAGAATTACCGTCCGGCTGTCGGGAGTTGATAATTTCGAGCGCTCTTTCGCGACTCGATCCGGAGAGAGAGCCATACTGGCTTTCCGGCGTAATATGAGCTTAATAGCCCGGTCGAAATGTATGTATTCTGCCATATCTTTGCGTTAAATTTTTTGCAAAGATAGTATATGAATTATGAATTAAAAGTTAGTGGTTAGTGGTTAGTGGTTAGTGGTTAGTGCCTGTCGGACGGGTGGAGTGAGACGGAGACACAGACACAGAGCCGACAGGCA
>JAITHX010000250.1 GCA_031279735.1 Prevotellaceae bacterium | reverse complement strand
TGCATTATTGATTAATAAAACGGCGGTCGGAATGTCCCTGCAATAGCGAAAACATCGGGACGATTGCAAGCGGAGGGTTTTCATTTCAGTGAATTTGTTTAAATATTTTTTTAATGATTAATTAGTTGTTATATGCCAAAAACCATCTCGTTTGCCATTCTTGCGTTCGATTAATCCTTTCTGTTGCAATGCAATAGTGATTGTTTTTATAGTTCTTTCCGATTTATGAACATGAATCGCTATTTCCTTTTGAGTTGCTTTTGGATTATGTTTTAGAAATTCCAAAACAAAATGTTCTTCCAAAGTGCAATTCAAAGTGCAAATATTGCTCTTTGAAATTTCATTCTCATCATTGTTTACACTTCGGGCAACAAAATCTACATGTAAATATCTATTTTTTAATTCATTATTTTCACCAAGCAATAAATTGCCGAAAAATAGCATCAAATACTCGCTTGTGGCGTGAACATTGTTTTTTAAATCGTTATAATTTGCTCTCACAAGGGCGTTACGAAAATACCATGAATGTTCTGCAAAAAGTGTATTATTGATTTCAAAGCCAAACGAACGAAGATATTTTATTGCGAAAACAGCCGTCGTGCGCGTGTTTCCTTCTCCGAAAGCGTGAATTTGCCATATTTCTGAAATAAATTTTACTATATGCCGAATTGACTGCGACAAATCTACGGTTTGATAATTAAATTGTTTTTCCTGTTGGAAATCATAGTCGAGCGTGGCGCTAATTTCAGGCGCGTTCGCATACAGCACAGTTTTACCATTCAGCGCCCATTCGGATTTTGTGATATTGTAATCACGGATTTTACCTGTAAATTTATATATTCCGGTAAAAAGTTGACGATGAATAGCAATAAACTCTATGGGAGAAAAAGAAAAAGTGTTGTTCGATAAAATTTGGCTGATTCGCGCCGAAACTTTATCCGCTTCTTCGGTGCGGTCGTCGTCCGGCTTTCGAGCGGTTTGCGCTTTATAATAAGCATCAATGCGTTTTTTTACTTCGTCAATGGTAATGTCGCCCTCGATATTCTGTTTCGCCTGTTCAATGAGATAGGCGGACGGCGTTAAACCGTCCACCTGCTGCAAGCCGATAGCCGTTTGCCAAATTTGGGCTTTTTCTTTTTTGCTCGGCTCTCCCTGTTTTATATATTCGTCAAACATAAGTGTTAAGTGTTAACACAAACTTACAATCCTCGCTGCGGAACTATCGTATATTGGCAATCGAGATTATATCGGCAAACACGCCTGCGGCGGTAACATCGTCGCCGGCGCCATAGCCTTTGATAATCATCGGGAAGTCCTTGTATCGTTCGGTAGAGATCATGATAATGTTGTTGCTGCCTTCGAGTTCGTAAAACGGATGCGTTCTGTCCACTTCCTGCAGTCCTATTTCGCAGTGTCCCTTGTCCATTTTGGCAACCAGACGAATATGTTTTTTCTCGGCAGCGACGCGCTGACGCATGGTTTCAAATTCGGCGTCGAGTTCGCCTATATTCTTCCAGAAATCGTCGAGAGAGCCTTCAAAATACTTTTCGGGAATAAAGAGATTGATCTTCACGTCTTCCTGTTCCACCTTGTAGCCGGCTTCGCGAGCAAGGATCACGAGTTTTCGGATAACGTCCTTGCCGCTCAGGTCGATGCGGGGGTCGGGTTCGGCGTAGAGAGCTTCCTTCGCCATCATAATAGCTCGGCTCAGGGGTATTTCGGCGCTTAGAGTATTGAAAATAAAGTTCAGGGTGCCCGAAAGTACGGCTTCCAGACGAATGATATGGTCGCCGCTGTTGATGAGCGCGTTCATGGTGTTGATGATGGGCAAGCCGGCGCCCACGTTAGTTTCAAACAGGTATTTGATGTCCCGCTGGCGGGCGATTTCCTTTAATTTAAGATAGTTGTCGTAGGACGAGGAAGCGGCTATCTTATTGGCGGCTACTACGGAGATATTGTTGCTCAGCAGTTCTTCGTACAAGCCTGCAGCCTCTCCGCTTGCGGTGCAGTCCACGAAAACGGCGTTGAAAATGTTCATTTCCAGTATTTCCTTCCGCAAATCGTCGGAATTGCCGGGCGTGCCGTTTGTTTTCAGTTCCTCGATGCAGTTTTCGAGATTCAGTCCCTCGCGGCAGAGAAGGCGTTTCGAGGAATTGGCGATACCCGCAACGCGAAGATTAAGGCTGTTTTGCTCCTTCAGCGTCGATTGCTGGATGCGGATTTGTTCCAGAAGTTTTCCGCCGACAGTGCCCACGCCCGCGATAAAGAGATTAAGCACCTTGTATTCCGACAGGAAGAAAGAATCGTGAATCGAGTTTAAGGCTTTGCGCAGATGTTCGCGCTTTATCACGAATGAGATATTGGTTTCCGAAGCTCCCTGAGCGCAGGCGATAACGCTGATGCCGGCGCGTCCCAGCGTTCCGAACAGTTTGCCGGCTACTCCGGGCGTGTATTTCATGTTTTCGCCCACTATGGCAACTGTGGCGAGTTCGTGTTCCACCTTCGCGTCGTTTATTTCGCCCAGAGCGCGTTCGGAGGCAAACTCCTCGTTCAGAGCTTTTGCAGCCGCAGCCGCGTCCTCTGTCTTCACGGCGAGAGTGGTATTGTTTTCCGAACTTGCCTGCGAGACCATGAACACGCTGATGCCGTTCTTAGCCATGGTTCTGAATATTCTGTAGTTCACTCCGATGACGCCCACCATGCCCAGTCCCTGCACAGTTATCAGGCAGGTGTCGCTGATAGACGAAATACCTTTGATCAGAGCCTTGTTCGATCCCGAGCTTCGTTCGTCGGAGATATGCGTGCCCGGCGCTTCGGGATTGAAAGTGTTTCGTATCCTGATGGGTATGTTTTTGTGATAGACGGGATAGATGGTCGGCGGATAGATTACTTTGGCTCCGAAGTTGCACAGCTCCATTGCTTCGGTAAACGAAAGGCGGTCGATGACGTATGCCGAACTGATGACTTTGGGGTCGGCGGTCATAAATCCGTCCACATCCGTCCATATTTCCATAATCGAGGCGTTCAGCGCCGTTGCCAGAATCGCCGCCGTGTAGTCGGAGCCGCCGCGTCCGAGATTAGTTGTTTCGTCGTCGTCCCTGTTTGAAGAAATGAATCCGGGCAGCACAGCCACTTTGGGCATGGATTTGAAGGTTTCGCGAATCAGCCTGCCGGAGGTTTCAAAATCGACTATATGTTTGTTGAAATGCCTGATAGTCTTGATGAACTTGCGCGAATCATACAGCGTGGCGTCCTTGATTACCCGCGCAAGGATACAGGACGAGAGCCGTTCGCCGTAACTCACTATGGTGTCGGAAGTTTTTGCCGACAAGTCTTTTATCAGGAACACGCCTCGAAATATATTTTCGAGTTCTTCAAAAACATCGGCTATATGTTTCAGGGTTTCGGCGCGACAATCCTCCGGAACTACGCCGTTTACGAGATCGCGATGACGCACGACGATTTCCGAAAATTCACGTCGATATGCAGCGTCGCCCTTCGATGCGAGCGACGATGTGAGCAACAGCTTGTCGGTGATGCCTCCAAGTGCGGATATTACCACTACCACAGGCTCGCTTACCGATTCCACGATTTTCTTTACATTCAGAATACTGTTTACGGAACCAACCGAAGTTCCTCCAAATTTTAATATTTTCATTATATGCAATAGTTACACAATAGTTACACAATAGCTATACAGTTGTTATAGGGCAGTTATACATGGTTGCGCCAATTCCGCAGCCGTTAGGGGAGGTCGTTGGAAATAACTTATAAAGGATGCAGTTCGGATTTTCAGCACACGGATAACACAGACAACACGGATAACACAGATTTAAATCCGCGTAAATCCGCGTCATCTGTGTGCTAAGTTATTTCTAATACATCCCTAAAATCACAGTTCATGCAAAAAGCGGCAATTTGAAATGCACCCGCTGTCGGCGGACGCATTTCGGATTGTCGCTTTTGTCTAAACTGGGACTTTATGATTCCGCCGACAGTAAGATTCATGTTTATCTGACGCTTACTGTCGCAGAATCATTGAAAATCGTAAAAATCACAGCTCATACAAAAAGCGACAAATTAAATTACAGCATATTTATGCATAACCATTGTATAACAACCGTATGACAATTGTCTAATCGAGTTTGATGTTCAAACAGAGACCTTGCAGTTCATGAATCAAGACGTTGAGCGATTCGGGTATTCCGGCAACGGGCATATTGTCGCCTTTCACTATGGCTTCGTATGCTTTTGCGCGTCCTACCACGTCGTCCGATTTGATTGTCAATATTTCCTGCAAGATGTTGGCGGCGCCGAACGCTTCGAGCGCCCAGACTTCCATTTCTCCGAAACGCTGACCTCCGAACTGAGCTTTACCTCCGAGCGGCTGCTGGGTGATGAGCGAATACGGACCTATCGAGCGCGCATGCATCTTGTCGTCAACCATGTGACCGAGTTTCAGCATGTAGATTATGCCTACGGTGGCGGGCTGGTCGAAATATTCGCCCGTTCCTCCGTCGCGAAGATAGGTTTTGCCGTAACGCGGCACTTTTGCCTTATCGGTATATGAGGTAATGTCGTCCAGACTTGCGCCGTCGAAAATGGGGGTGCTGAACTTTTGTCCGAGTTCCTTGCCCGCCCATCCCAGAACGGTTTCGTAGATCTGTCCGAGGTTCATTCGCGAGGGTACGCCGAGAGGGTTCAGGACTATGTCCACTATGGAGCCGTCTTCGAGGAACGGCATGTCCTCGTCGCGCACCACGCGGGCTACGATACCTTTATTGCCGTGTCGTCCTGCCATTTTGTCGCCCACGCGGATTTTCCTCTTTTTGGCAATGTACACCTTTGCCAATTGAATGATGCCTGCGGGCAGTTCGTCGCCTATGGTGATGTTGTATTTTTTGCGCTTCACTTCGGCGTCGAGTTCCTTGTATTTGGCGATATAGTTGTTAATCATTCTTTTTATCAGAAGATTCTTCTCCTTGTCGGTGGTCCACTTATTGGGATTCACTTCGATAAACTTGATGTTCTGAAGGGTTCTCAGCGAAAACTTCTCGCCTTTCGGGATGACTTCCGCGCCGTAGTAGTCGGCAACAGATTGAGAGGTTTTGCCGTCGATAACCTTGAGAAGTTTCTCCAGCAGCAAATCGCGTATTTTGCGTTCTTTGACTTCGAACTCGTTGTCGATTTCGGCAAGCATCATCTTTTCCGACTGTTTGGAGCCTTTCTTGTTGTCCTTCTGCGCTCGCGAGAAAAGTTTTCTGTCGATTACCACGCCGTGCAGCGAGAGAGAGGCTTTCAGAGAAGCATCCTTCACGTCGCCCGCCTTGTCGCCGAAGATGGCGCGCAACAGTTTCTCTTCCGGCGAGGGGTCGGATTCCCCTTTGGGAGTGATTTTGCCTATCAGAATGTCGCCCGGCTTGATGATGGCGCCAACGCGAATCAGTCCCTGTTTGTCGAGGTCTTTGGTGGCGTCTTCGCTCACGTTGGGTATGTCGGACGTGAGTTCTTCCGCGCCGCGCTTGGTGTCGCGCACTTCCATGATATATTCGTCGATATGTATGGAGGTGAAGACATCTTCGCGCACCAGACGTTCGGACAGCACTATGGCGTCCTCGAAATTGTAGCCTTTCCATGGCATGAAGGCGACTTTAAGATTTCGACCCAGAGCGAGTTCTCCCTTTTCGGTGGAATAGCCTTCGGTCAGAATCATGCCTTTAGTCACCTTTTCGCCCTTACGGACTATGGGGCGCAGGTTCACGCAAGTGTTCTGATTTGTTTTCAGATAGATGGGCAACCTGTAAACCGTTATTTCGGGATTAAAGCTCACGAGCTTTTCCGCATCGGTCATTTCGTAGCGCACATGTATTTCCTTTGCGTCAACATAGACTATTTCGCCGTTGCCTTCGGCGGACACCTGAGTGCGGCTGTCCTTTACAACATCACTCTCTATTCCGGTGCCGACTATCGGCGATTCGGGCGAAACCAGAGGCACAGCCTGCCGCATCATGTTCGATCCCATCAGTGCGCGGTTGGCGTCGTCGTGTTCCAGAAACGGAATAAGCGAAGCGGCAATGGAAGCAATCTGATTGGGAGCTATATCCATCATGTCCACATTGTCGATGCCGGCGAGGGGATAATCGGATTCGATGCGGGCTTTGATCCTGTCGGCAACGAAGTTGCCTTCTTCATCGACAAGGGCGTTGGCTTGCGCTATCGTTTTATGCTCTTCGTCTTCGGCGCTCATATATATTACGCCGTCGGGCGAGAGATCGACTCTTCCGCTGTTAATCTTGCGATAGGGCGTTTCGATGAATCCCAGATTGTTGATTTTCGCGTAAACGCAAAGCGAAGAGATCAATCCGATGTTCGGACCTTCGGGCGTTTCTATGGGACAGAGACGTCCGTAGTGAGTGTAGTGCACGTCCCGGACTTCAAAGCCTGCGCGTTCGCGCGACAGACCGCCGGGACCCAGAGCCGAAAGGCGGCGCTTGTGGGTTATTTCGGCAAGCGGGTTTGTCTGGTCCATAAACTGCGACAACTGGTTGGTGCCGAAAAACGAATTGATTACCGACGAAAGAGTTTTCGCGTTTATCAGGTCGATGGGCGTGAACACCTCGTTGTCCCTGACATTCATTCGTTCGCGTATGGTGCGCGCCATGCGTGCAAGTCCCACGCTGAACTGATTCGCCAGCTGTTCGCCCACTGTTCTGACGCGACGGTTGCTGAGATGGTCGATGTCGTCAACGTCGGTTTTGGAGTTGATCAGCTGGATGAGATACTTGATGATGGCGATGATGTCCTCTCTCGTCAGCACCTTCAGGTCGGGCGAAGTCGTTTGCTTCAGTTTCCGGTTGAGGCGGAAACGGCCCACTTCTCCGAGGTCGTATCTTTTGTCGGAAAAGAAAAGTTTTTCGATAACGTCTCTTGCCGTAGCCTCGTCGGGCGGTTCGGAATTGCGGAGCTGCCTGTAGATATACACCACCGCTTCCTTTTCCGAGTTCGAGGGGTCTTTCTGCAAAGTGTTGTAGATAATGGCATAATCGGAAAGACTTGCGGTTTCCTTGTGAAGCAGAATCGATTTTGCTCCCGATTCCACAATCAGTTCCGCATGTTCTTCGCCGAGAATGGTTTCCCGGTCGATTATCACCTCGTTGCGTTCGATGGAAACAACCTCGCCTGTATCTTCGTCAACGAAATCCTCGATCCATGTTTTCAGGACGCGGGCGGCAAGTCGTCGCCCTGCCACTTTTTTGAGCGAGGAGGCATTGATTTTCACTTCGTCGGCAAGATCGAATATTTCCAGAATATCCTTGTCGTTTTCGTAACCGATGGAGCGTAGAAGAGTCGTTACCGGCAGTTTCTTTTTGCGGTCGATATAGGCGTACATCACGTTGTTGATGTCGGTGGCGAACTCTATCCACGATCCCTTGAAGGGGATTATTCTGGCGGAATAGAGTTTAGTGCCATTGGCGTGAATGCTTTGACCGAAAAAGACGCCGGGCGAGCGGTGCAGCTGAGAAACGATGACCCTTTCCGCGCCGTTGATAACGAACGAACCTTTGGGGGTCATGTAGGGCACCGTACCGAGATACACGTCCTGAATCACGGTATCGAAATCCTCGTGTTCGGGGTCGGTACAGTACAGTTTCAGTTTAGCCTTCAGAGGAACACTGTACGTCAACCCCCTTTCCAGACATTCTTCTATGGAATATCGGGGAGGATCGATGAAATAATCTATAAATTCAAGTACGAAGTTGTTTCTGGTGTCGGTAATAGGAAAATTTTCCTGAAACACGCTGAAAAGCCCTTCGTTTTTCCTGTTTTCCGGAGTTGTATCAAGTTGAAAGAAGTCTTGAAACGATTTCAACTGTATTTCCAGAAAATCGGGATATGCCAGTTTGTTTTTCGTAGAGGAAAAATTTACTCTCTGTTTGATTGTATTTTGCGACAT
>JAITHX010000227.1 GCA_031279735.1 Prevotellaceae bacterium | reverse complement strand
GAACATTCGAAATCGTGTCCGCGGTTGATTCTCAGTAAGGTTTTGTCGTAGCACGATTCCAGTCCGTATTCTATTGCCACGTAATGTTTTTTCGGTTCTTTCGACAGTGAGGCCAGATAGTCGAGCTTTTCGTCGTCCACGCAATCGGGGCGCGTGCCGACTATCAGTCCGGCGACGGAGGGATGTGAAAGAGCTTCGGAATACAGTTGTTTGAGATGCGACAGGGGCGCGTGGGTGTTCGAATAAGCCTGAAAGTAGGCGAGATATTTGTCGGCGCGCCGGTATCGTCGGGCGTGAAACTCAATGCCTTCCGCTATCTGCGCGAGAACCGGTTTGTGAGGGAAACAGTAAGAGGGATTAAAACTGTTGTTGTCGCAGTAGGTGCAGCCGCCTGTTCCTGAAGTTCCGTCGCGGTTGGGGCAGGTGAACCCGGCGTCTATCGCAACTTTCTGTACTCTTTGTCCGAAGATTCGCCGAAAGTGTCCGGCGTAACTGTTGAAACGTCTTTCATCGCCCCATGGATATATCATTGCAAACTCTCTTTCAAGTACCTCGGGCGGGAATCGAACCCGCATGAACATCGCTGTCCACAGGATTTTAAGTCCTGCGTGTCTACCTATTCCACCACCGAGGCGTTTTTTTTCGAGGCACAAAGTTAAGCGATTTTCCGATTAATCCGCAATTAAATCCGAAATAATGGCGTCGGAGATAAGGAAATGTTTCGTTGGGATTCTGTATGTTTCTTCATGCACAAGCATTTGTGACGCCAGATATTTTTCCGCTTTTCGCCTGAACTCCGCCGCGAAGGATTCGGGAATCCTTTCGGGCGACAATCCGCGCGCTGTTCGCAACGCGGTTATCAGCGCTTCGTTGTAGCGATCCTTTTCCGACAGTCGCTCCGTTTCTTCGGGAACGACGCCGCGTCCGATGCTTTCGATGTACTTAGGATTGTTCGCCGCGTTGTTTTTTCGCATCGACAGTCCGTCGTAGCTGTGAGCCGAAGGTCCGACGCCGATGTAGTCATGCCCTTCCCAGTACGCCGAATTGTGCCGCGAGAAGAACCCCTGCAGGGCGAAATTGGAAACTTCATAGTGGACGAAACCAGCCTTTGCGAGTTTTTCCTCAAGCATTTCGTACTGCAACACACTCTCCTCCTCGTCCACCGGAGCGATTTGCCCCTTCGCCGCCATTTTTCCCAGAATCGTCCTGTGTTCAATAGACAGGTGGTAAGCCGCGATATGGGTGACGCCGATGTTTACTGCCGTTTCGAGATTGCAGTTCCATCCGTCGGCGTCGGCACCCGGCAGTCCGTAGATCAAATCCAGACTGATATTGTCGAATCCCGCTTTTCTGGCATTTTCTATAGCCTCTATTCCCTGTCGGGCGGAATGACGTCGCCGCATCATCAGTAAATCCCTGTCGATAAAGGATTGAATCCCTACGCTGAGCCGATTGACGCCTATGTCGGCAAGTTGCGCGAGATATTCCGAGGTGAGGTCATCGGGATTAGCCTCAATCGTCCACTCGTCGGGAACCGAATCGAAAAACAGCGAAAGAGCTTTGTCCGACAATCTCTTTATGTCGGCAACCGGATAGATGGTCGGAGTTCCTCCCCCGAAATACAAAGTGCGACCTCCATTGTTTTTCAGCCTTTCTCCCCGTTCCGCCCTGAGTTCCATCTCGCGCATCAGACTCGACAACATTTCGCCGCTTCTGGCGGTGGAAACGCTGAAATGAAAGTCGCAGTAGGCGCAAAGTCGCTTGCAGAACGGGATGTGTATGTATAATCCAGACATTTTTTTACTGTATTTCATCGACGTCAAAGTATCTTCCGGCTATCTTGCCTTCGCTGTCTATCAGAAAGAAAGAAGGGGTGGCGAAGACTCCGAATGCGGTGAAGTTTGCGCCTTCAAAACCCTTGAAGTCGCAGAGTTTGTCGCTCCATGGCAATTTGCGCGCATAATTTTTGTAGCGTTGTTTGTCGGTGTCGGCGGCTATCGACACGATTCTGACGCTGTTCATTCTCAACTGCGCGTAACGTTTGATGAGGATTTTCATTTCCTCGACGCAGGTACCACATTCGGAATCAAAGAACGCCAGCAGTGTGCGCTCGTACTTTTCCGTTGTTTCCGCCAATCCTTCCACTGCGGGCGCTATTTCGTTTTCTATCTTTCGGTATCTGCTCAGGATTTCGTTGAGCGAATGGATGTTTGTCCTGAAATCGGGATTCGCGCCGAGCGCTCTTTCGATTATTTCCCTTTGGGATTCAGCCCATCCGAAACGTTCGGTTTCGTGCAGCACTCCGGCGAAATAGTCTTCGTGTTCCGGCGGTCCGAGACGGTTGAGTGCGGCGGTTACCGAGCGGACGTAGTCGCTGCGTTTTTCGGGTTCATTGACTCTGTTGAACATGCTGATGTAGTAGTTGTGAATCATTTCGCGGATTCTGCCGGCTCTGAACATGTCGCCCGCATTGAGTTCGGTTTCCATTTCTTCGCTCACCTTTTCGGCTTTTTCCTCGTCGCGGGTCTGTTCGGCGTCGAACAGGCGGTTCAGGAAGTCGGACAGGCGATAATAGCCTGCGGCGTAGAGCGTGGAGGCATCTATTTCCGAGCGGAGCTGTTTCATTGCCGCATCGACGAGCCTTTTTTCCTGTCGGATAAGCTCGAAAACATGTTCGCCAGTCGAATAGAACTGTTTTCCGGATTCGAGCCATGCCTGTTTCTTCATATTTTTCGCCTGCGAGGTGAAAATATGCTTAAGGAACATATTTTCCTTCGATTCGGGGAAGAATACGGTTTCGGGACTGATGCTGTTCGATTCGACCTTGAGTTCGAGTACCGGTTCAGCCAGAACGAGTTCTATGGCTCCCGCTTCGGGTACGACTAAGGTTATCATGCCGCGATAGTTTTCGACCGGCACGACAAATTCGGCTCTTCCCGTCGAATCGATGTTCAACAGCAGGGAATCGACGCGGGCGCCTGTGTAGTAGTATAGTCTCGCCGTTTTTTCGACCAGACCGGGAGCGGACAGACAAACGGTGCGTCCCGATAGAGAAATCGCGAAGAGGACTTCGCTCAACAAAACAAACATTACTTTCCTTGACATATACGTTTAGCGTTAAAACCGGTGCAAAAATAGTAAATGTTTCTCCGTCCGGCTACAAAGCGTAGAATTTATCTATGCGCGACGGGAACTCTTCCGGGCGGTGCGACACGAATATCAGCGTTCTGTCGATGCAGCAGGCGTCGAGCAGCCGGCGGGCAGCCTCGACTGTCGCGAGGTCGAAACCCTGAAACGGTTCGTCGAGCACGAGCATGGGAGGATTTTTCGCGAGAGCGCGAATCAGCAGCACGATGTTGCGCCGCGCGGTAGAAAGATTTTCAAATGGTTGCCCGCCGAGATGCGACATGGAAAAATAGTCGAGCGATTCGTCGATGAAGCGCAGAACCCCGTCGGTTGCCTGCGCCGGACGGTAGGGATTTTCGTACAGACCGCTCAGGGCTACTTCTTTGCAAGTTTTTCCCTTTCGGAAAAAAAGCTGCGTTTCCGGCGAGGCGAATCCGATCATGTCCTTTATGTCCCAGATGCTTTCGCCGGTTCCGCGCCGGCGGTCGAAGAGAATGATGTCGTTCGCGTAGGCTTGAGGATTATCGGCGAATATGAGACTGAGAAGCATGGTTTTGCCGCTTCCGTTGGGACCGGTGAGCGCCCATTTGTCGCCGCGCCCTACTGTCCAGCTGATATTTTCGACCACTTTCTTTTTGCCGTAAGCCACAGTGACTCCGTTCAGTCGAACCGC
>JAITHX010000121.1 GCA_031279735.1 Prevotellaceae bacterium | reverse complement strand
GGGGGCAAGCCCCGCCCCTACATTGCCGTCCGGCTCTATCGCTCCCAAACCCTCCCCGCGTCCGTCAGGCAATTCATAATTCATAATTCATAATTCATAATAGGCTTGTCCCCGCCCGCCCCTACATTGCCGTCCGGCTCTATCGCTCCCAAACCCAATATAATCAAGATACTTGGCGCTTTGGAACAAGATTGCCGTCCGGCTCTATCGCTCCCAAACCCTCTCTATGTCCGTCAGGCAATTCATAATTCATAATTCATAATTCATAATTCATAATTCATAATTCATAATAGGCTTGCCCCCGCCCGCCCCTACATTGCCGTCCGGTGCTATCGCTCCCAAACCCTCCCTATGTCCGTCAGGCAATTCATAATTTATAATTTATAATTCATAATTCATAATAAGTTTTCCTTCCGAAGGTTCCATGTAGGCGTTCGTCGCCTTGAGATATTCGTTCAGTTCGTCGAAGTTCTCGCCCAAGATGTTGTTCGAGAAGTTTTGCAGTTTATCCATCACGCGAATGAAGGCGTCCGGTTCCCGTCGGTTGGTCATTTTCTTGAGCGACATGATGTAATCTTCGCGAAACACGGTTGGCACGATGATGCGCGACAGTCCGCTCCTGAATAGTTCGGCATTGCCCATTATTCGCGACATGCGCCCGTTGCCGTCGGCGAACGGATGCACTTCGGCTATAAGAAACATCATGAAAATAGCCTTCGCCATCGGGTCGGTCAATGCGGCATAGTACTTGAATCCATGACGCAGGGTGCCTTCCGCAAGCGTATGATCGACAAACTCAGTGTTGCCCGCGCGATTGTTTCGCGTCTTGAATTGCCCGGCGTCCACTTCTTCCGCGCGTGCCGACATCATGACGAGATGACGGCGTTTCAGTATCGCTGTCATCTCGTCGGCGGTTGCGGGTGTGATACGCATCTCGCGGTTGTCCGACACGATGTTGAATGTGCCGAGTATGTCGTGCGAATCCTTGATGCGCTTCGGGACGACAATGCCGGTATCGACAATCTTTTTTGCGTCTTCAACGAGAAATTTCGTGCCTTCGATATAGTTTGAGAAATAAGCGTCGAAAAACGAAAACATTCGGAACGAATCTTCGGATGTGTTTCTGTCCAAACGTTCGGGGAAATAATAATTCTTCAACGCGCTGTAAAGAATCTCGAAGAGTTCCGCGCGTCGCGCGTCGTAAGGCGTTCCCGCCGCTCTTGCCTGCGCCGATTTTGAAGTCAGCGCGGCGGCATCGCGAGTATTTAAAAGAGCGGAAATAATGCGGTTCAATTTCTCGAACTCCTCGTCGAAATTCAGCTGTTCGGCTACTTCGCGGGCTTTATCTCTGAATTTGTTGATGCCTTCTTCGCCTTCGCGGACGATGATCTTTTCCAGTCTGTCCTCGATATGCTCGACGGGAAAGGTTTTCGATTCGCCGTTTTTTTTGCGCGCAATCTGCATGTTTTCGAGCATCCAGCGCCATTCCGACGAAACGTAGATACCGCCAAGGTTAATGTCGGAATCCAGCGCCGGACTGCCCTCCATAACATTGAACGTGATACCGGGCAAGTCCGTGATTTTTTTCGTGTAGTCGCTAGTGATGAAAAAGTTTCCCGTTTCAGTCGGGCGCAGTTCGGATGCGCTGCGATGACTGACGACGGCATGGGGAAAGCGCCATTCGAGAATATCGAAAAAGTGGCGGCGAATGATATGCTCCGCCGAATCGCGAAGATTCGTCGTGTAGATGCGCGGGGCTATTTTTCTTATCAGTCCTTTCTGTTCCGCTGCCGCAATCTTTCTTGAGACGCCCGCATCGGACGAGGAAAAGATAATCTCCTTATTGAAGTCAAGTGTATCTTTCATGCAAATTTTTTCCATTATAATTTAAAACACGCCGCAAAGATGCAAATTTTTTCCATTATAACTGCAATAATGATAAATTTCTTCCATTATAACTGCAATAAGGCAGAAAGCGCGAAAGCAGAAAGCAGAAAGCAGAAAGCAGAAAGCAGAAAGCAGAAAGCAGAAAGCAGAAAGCAGAAAGCGCGAAAGCAGAAAGCAACCTGCGGATTGTGGGGCTTGCAAGATTGACCCGCAGCCCGCAGGCTGCTTTCTGCTTTCTGCTTTCTGCTTTCCGCTTTCCGCTTTCCGCTTTCCGCTTTCCGCTGTCCGCTTTCTGATATAATGCATAATTTTGCGCGGAATTAGGGATGGCTTCAAGTTCGGATGTCAATTCTTAATTCTTCTGTTTTTTAGTTCATAAATAAAAAGTCCGAGTAAGGAGCGGACGTAAAACGAAATTAAAAATGAACAGCAAGTTATTTTATCTGGCAGCGATTGCATTATTGTCGTTCTCTGCATGCGGCAAGGAGGACGAGAAGTCTCTCGACGACAACAATATCACTATGACTACCGCCATCGGAGTCGGCAAGGTCAGTCTGGGGCTTGCGGGCACGGGGTCGGTGACGGTGGAATGGGGCGACGGAAACGTTAATAATGTCGCCCTTTCTTCGGAGCGGAAGATCAGCGAACACACTTATTCTTCATCCTCTTCCTCTTCCGCCGGCAGCGGTCGGGAGATAACGGTCACGATGACCGGAGCGACGGTTACTGCTCTGCATTGCAGCAAAAACAAGCTGACGGCGCTGGACGTAAGCAAGTGCAGGAATCTGGAATTTCTCTACTGCGACGAAAATGAACTGACAAGTCTGGAGCTTTCTTCCTTCGCGACGCTGAAGGAGCTGGACTGTTCCGCCAACAAGCTGACGAATCTGAATACCGGCAAACATGCCGCGCTGATGAATCTGCATTGCAGGGGGAACGCGCTGACGAGTCTGGATATTAGCGGCAATTCCGCTCTGCTTCGTCTCTACTGTCAGGAGAATCAGCTGGAGGCTCTGAACGTAAGCAAAAATCTTATTCTTGCCGAACTGAACTGCTCGAACAATAAGCTGACCGCATTGGACGTGACTAAAAACGCGACGCTGAACAGTCTGTTGTGCGCCGCCAATAAGCTGACCGTTCTGGATGCGACCAAAAACGCTTTGATAGGAACGCTCGACTGTGCGAACAATCGGCTGCCGTCGCTGAACGTAAGTAAAAACATCGCGCTGGCAACTCTGAAATGCGGCAACAACCTGCTCGCGGAACTCGACCTGAGCGCGAATAAACTGCTGCAGTCCGTGAGCTGCGTAAACAACGGTCTTAACGTCGGCGCTCTGGAGGATATGTTCGACACGCTGCACGATATTGATCTTTCTCTGCCGAAAACAATATCCATGTCCGGCAATCCCGGCTCGAACAGCTGCGATAAACACATGGCGGAAAGAAAAGGATGGACGGTTTATTGAATTATGAATTATAAATTATGAATTATGAATTGCCTTCGGACGTTGGGAGTTATAAATTATGAATTGTCTCGTCGATAGGAGTTAAGAATTGTCCCGTCGGACAGATATTGCCCGACAGGTAATTCTTAATTCTTAATTTTTAATTCTTAATTTCCAACGTCCGAAGGCAATTCTTAATTCTTAATTTTTAATTCTTAATTTCCAACGTCCGAAGGCAATTCATAATTCATAATTCATAATTCATAATTATCATCGTTTTTAATTACAAAGAAATGAAGCTATTTTTTCATGGTGCGGCGGGATTCGTGACGGGGTCCAAGCACTTAATAGAAATGAACGACGGAACGAAAATCCTTCTCGACTGCGGCATGTCGCAGGGACACGGCAAGGATACCGACACGATGAATCGCACGTGGGGTTTCGATCCGAAGTCGATCGGGTATGTGGTTCTCTCGCATGCTCATGTGGATCATTCCGGCTTGATACCGAAACTTGTCAAGGATGGTTTCGAGGGCAAGGTGTTCGCTTCGCCGGCAACTGTTGATCTGACGGAAATACTGCTGCGCAATTCGGCTTACATTCAGGAAGCCGATATTGTGTTCCTCAACAAGAGGCGCAGAAAGGAAAATCGTCCGCCTCTCGAACCGCTCTACAGTGAAAGCGACGCGCGACGCGCAATGGAACTGTTTGTGCCTGTGTCCACAGGCTTCCCTTTTCCGATTCGCAGCGATATCTCGCTCTCGCTCTACGAAACGGGTCATATTCCCGGAGGTTCAACCGTCTTTCTGCGAATCAAGGAGCAGGGTAAAATCACCAGCATCGCTTTCAGCGGCGACGTGGGACGCTACGGCGACCCGATTCTCAAATCCCCTCAGCCTTTTCCGCAGGCGGATTATATTATTGTCGAATCGACCTACGGCAATAAGGTTCACGAACAGGAAGCATCCTACGCCGAGCTGCTTAAACAGCATATCGCCGAAACTTGTCTCGGCAAGGGCGGCAAGCTGATTATCCCGGCTTTCAGCGTGGGCAGAACGCAGGAACTGCTCTTTGCTCTCAATGAACTCGAAATAAACGGCGAGCTGCCTCCGGTCGAGTATTTTGTCGATAGTCCTCTGTCAACCGAAGCCACCGAAGTCACCAAGCGTCATCCCGAATGTTTCAACAAGGGCGTTATCAGACTGATGAAAACCGATTTCGATCCGTTCGACTTCAAGGGACTGAGGTATATCAAGAGCGTCGATGAATCTAAGCGGCTCAACGAATACAATAAACCCTGCGTTATCATCTCCGCTTCGGGAATGGCGGAAGCGGGACGGGTCAAGCATCATATAGCCAACAGCATCGACCGTCCGCAAAATACCGTGCTCCTCGTGGGCTACTGCGAACCCGAATCGCTCGGCGCTCGGCTCAAGCAGCGTCCCGAACAGGTGAAAATCTTCGGCGACACTTTCCGCGTCAGAGCCGACATCAGGGAAATAAACTCGATGAGCGCTCACGCCGACTATAACGGACTGTCGCAATATCTCGCCTGCCAGTATCCCGACGAAGTGAAACAAATCTTCGTGGTGCACGGCGAACCGGAGGTGCAGAGCGAGTTTGCGCGCCGTCTCGAACGCAAGGGGTTCCGTCGCGTGACCATTCCTTCGCTCCACGAATCGTTTTCGTTGAACTGACAATCGAAGCCCCCTCATGCGATTAACTCTAGGTTTTTCTCCATGCCCGAACGACACTTTTGTGTTCGACGCCCTTGTCAACGGGAAAATAAAGCGCGGCTTCGATTTCGGCTGTGATTTCGACTTCGATATTACGATTGCCGACGTCGAGGAACTCAACCGCGCGGCGTTCGACCGCAGCATCGACGCGGTTAAACTCAGCTGGCACGCCTACGCCAGCGTCGCCCGGCAATATGCGGTCTGCACCGCCGGCGGCGCCATGTCGCGGGGCGGAGGTCCTCTGCTGGTCTGCAAAAGAAAGATTTATCCCGACGAAGTGCCTTTCGTCACAATAGCCCTGCCCGGACGCTACACCACAGCCGCCTTCCTGCTCAAATACGCCTTCCCTACCGTCGCCGCCACGAAGGAATATCTCTTTTCCGACATAGAGGAGGCGGTGCTGAGCGGCGAAACCGACGCCGGAGTGCTGATCCACGAATCCCGATTCACGTATCGCGACAAGGGTCTCCGTCTCGTCGCGGATTTGGGCGCGCATTGGGAATCCGACACCGGACATCCGGTGCCTCTGGGGTGCATCGCCGTGAACCGCAGCCTGCCCGACGATGTGCAGCGTTCGTTCGCCGCCGCGCTGCGCGAAAGCGTGGCGTTCGCGATGGCTAACCCCGCGTCGTCGCGTCCTTTCGTCATGCGTCATGCGCAAATACGCGACGAACGGATTATCGACAGTCATATCGGGATGTTCGTCAACGGCTACACTCTCGACCTCGGCAACGAAGGACGCGCCGCCGCAAATTTCTTTCTGAAAAAAATAATGGAAGTTACAGCGGACAGCACTCCGCTGCCGGAAAAGATATTCGTCGAATAGTCTATCCGCCTTGCTGCGCGAGTCTTCTCCGGCAGCGGCTGCCGGAGAGGACTCGCGATACGGAACAGCGAAACATCGGGAGAGGGAAACAAACAGGCTAAACCTTTCGCGCTTTCCATAGTCATAACTATTGATTTAAAATTTATTTACATCAATTCTAATATGCGTCATAAATTAAACTGTCTAAAAAAATTCGACTAAGATGAATGATTCAAACGAAAGAACAAGTATCCTGTCCCGCATAACCAAGGACAGAGAACGGACAAACCTGCTGAAAAAACACGAACAAAATCTCATCGTCTTTTTGCTGAAACACATTCCCCCAAAGGTCACTTCCGATATGCTCACCGCCGTGGGATTCGCCGGAGGATTCCTTACGGCGGCAGGGTTCGTGGCGGCAACTTATTCGCATCGCGCCTTCCTGCTGCTTGGCGTACTCGGCTTTGCCGTAAACTGGTTCGGCGATTCGCTCGACGGACGCCTCGCCTATCTGCGCAACAAACCGAGAAAATGGTACGGCTTTTCGCTCGACTTCACCGTCGACTGGCTGACTAACATTCTCATCGGCTACGGTTACATAGTTTACGTGGGTGGACAGTGGGAACTTCTCGGCTTCGGCTTCGTGGTGCTCTACGGATGGGCTATGATGACCGCCCTGCTCCGCTACAAAATCACAAATCGCTATACCATAGATTCGGGACTGCTGGGACCCACAGAGGTGCGCATCATCATCTCCATGTTTCTGGTGCTCGAAATGTTCGTCAAGAGTTCGATAATCTATACCGGCGCGCTCGCCTGCATCATCCTGCTTACGGTCAATGTGGCAGATTTTATCCAGCTTCTGAAAATCGCCGACCGGCGCGACCGTGACGACCGCGACGGCAAGAACGGCAGCAATGGCAAGACATCCAAAAAACGATAGCCCGCCATGTACCAGCGTGTATTATGTTTCGCCAAAGCGCAGTTCTCCGCCTTTGCCGGCGGAGTGTGCGACTACATGATTATGCTATTCCTGACCGAATATGCCGGATTCCACTACGCCGCCTCCATTGCCGCAGGATGCACCGCCGGCGCCGCCATCAACTTCTCGCTCAACAAATCATGGGCTTTCTTCAGCAAAGAATCCAAATACCGCTTCTCGCTGCTCCAGCAAATGCTGCGGTTCTCTTTCGTTGCCGCAAGCAGTATCTCCCTGAAAATCGCGGGAACTTCGCTCCTCGTCGTATTCGCCGAAATCGACTACAAAATCAGCCGAATCATTACCGACATCGTAGTCTCGCTCTGCTATAATTATGTGCTGCAACGGTACTGGATATTTAGAAATTAAGAAT
>JAITHX010000113.1 GCA_031279735.1 Prevotellaceae bacterium | reverse complement strand
GCGCGTATTTTTTCTTTGTACGGCTCCGCAAAACGCGGATAATCAAATATTTTTATCCCCTTACCTTTCAGATAACCCGTCATGCCCTGAGCATACGTGATCTCCGGCAAGATGCCCGTAAATAGTATCCTGTCATAACACGACAGTTCCATTGATATTTTTGATTTGTATTTCTCCGTTATTGTTTTCATGCTACAAAAGTAATACTTTTTTCCCTCTTTGGTTCCGGCTTGTCCGGGTTAGGTTTTGGCACAAAACCGGAGTCAAGCAAATCGCAAAGAACGAGCAAAGTTACAACGAAAACTTTGTCGGTACTTATCACGCCGAAAATGGCAAGAAGACAAGATTAACAAAAATCTATTCCCTGAAAATGCTAACAATCTTGACAGCATGAATAATTGGCTCGCAAACTGTGAAGAATAACGACTTCTTGCGACTGAATAACAAACCTTTAGAAATTAACCTGACGGCTATGGCAAGACGCTACGCCGAACGCGCCTGGTACTCAATACTCAATACTCGGTACTCAGTCCAGCATATTTATCGTATCTTTGCGGCGAAGTTTACAAAGTCAAACAAAGGTTTTAATTAAAATGAAAAGAAGAAAGACAATAGCATTAGTTGCACATGACAATCGTAAAAAGGATTTGGTCGAATGGGCAGAGTTCAATGTTAACATCCTGACAGGTTATGAAATGATATGCACAGGTACAACCGGCTCTCTGGTCGAAGCTGCCCTGAAAGCGAAACTCAACGGTGAGGCAGAACGTAATCTGCATGTAACCAAACTTAAATCGGGACCGCTGGGCGGCGACCAGCAAATGGGAGCGCTGATAGCCGAAGGAAAAATCCATTATCTCATATTCCTGTGGGATCCTATGGAGCCGCAGCCGCACGACGTCGATGTAAAAGCGCTTTTGCGTATCGCCAGCGTTTACAATATCCCGACGGCAACAAACCGTTCCACCGCCGATTTCCTCATCTCCTCGCCGCTGATGGGTACGGATTACAGCCCCATAATTAAGAACTTTTCGGAATACCTCAACAGGCTTGTTAATTTGTAAAAACGCAGCCTGTTATCGTGAGATTGCGGGTCAAGCCCGCAATGACGCTCTTTCAATAGCATCTCATTCCGCGCTTGACGCGGAATCTGCTAAAAACGCAGCCTGTTATCGCGAGATTACGGGTCAAGCCCGCAATGACGCTCTTTTTATATGAAGATGAGAATAAGAGAATAAATAAAAGCCGTTAAAGAATATAAACAGATATGAAATATTATAATCAACACATAAAGCGATTAATGCAAAGCGTATCTTACCTTATGATCTGCTTTGCTGTATTTCAGTGTTACGCTTTCAGTACGCTTTATGCGCAGGCGGGCAAAGAAAAGCTGAACAGCCTTATTGAGGAACTGCGCAGCAACAGAGATTTGCGCGGAGCGACAATCAGCCTTAAAGCTGTCGACATGTCAACGGGAAAAGAAGTTTACGCTTATCAGTCCAATATAAATATGATACCGGCGTCGTTACAGAAACTTGTTACTACCGGCGCGGGGTTTATTGTTCTGGGAAGCAATTACCGGTTCTCTACCCTACTCGCCTGTTCGGGAACGCTTGTCGATTCAACGCTGACAGGCAATATTTATATCATCGGCGGCGGCGACCCTGTCTTAGGCTCGGACAGCTTCAGGCAAACGGTTCCCGATTCCCTGTTTTCACGTTTCCGACAGGCATTGAAACGTAAGGGCGTAAACAGCTTTAACGGCAGTATCATTCCCGTTGCCGCCAGACTTGAAGCCGCAAGAATCCACCCTTCGTGGGAATGGGAGGATATAGGCAGTTATTACGGTACGGGCGCGTCGGGCTTGAACTTCCACGAAAACAGTTTTACGCTCAGACTAAAAGCCGAAGGCATGTCGCCGGAAAAACTGTCGATGACAGGCGATTTGCCGGCAAGCTGTATTATTGCACAGTCAATTGTTCCTGTACACGCAGATTCGGCTTGCGATCTTACGGTATATTCCTCTCCTTTAAGCATGAATTATCTTGTTGCAGGAAACTTGCCCTCGTCGGGCAGGGAATATAAGGTAGATGCAGCCCTGAGCAGTCCCGAAAACGAATGTGCAGAGCGATTCGTAAGGTTTCTTGCAGAGCGGGGCTTTCCGGGCGGATACTTTGCCGGCGAAACAATGTACGATTATCCCGACGAGCAGTTTGATACCGTTTACGTGGAAACTTCACCGCGATACGCAGATCTTGCAAAGAGGTGCAATAAGCACAGCAATAATCTTTATGCCGAAAGCATATTCAAAAGCATTGCAGGCATGAGCGAGACTGAACCATCATTCAAAACCTGCGCCGGTATCATTACTGCACTACTTAAAAACAGGGGACTGAATACGGACGGAATACGTATCGTTGACGGAAGCGGCTTGTCGCGCCGGAATTTCATGACTGCCGACTTCATGTGCGAATACCTGAGAATGATTGCCGTCGCCGTTCCCGATTTCGAGACGTATCTTCCTGCTGCGGGCGAAGGCACTTTGCAGACTTTCATGTCGGGATATAAAACACGTAATCGCGTACGACTGAAAAGCGGTTCGATGTCGGGCGTTCTCAACTACGCCGGCTATGTCAAAAACTCACATAATAGAACCGTATGCCTTACCATAATGCTGAACAATTTCACCTGCAAGTCGGGAGTGGCGCGCAGAAAAATAGAACAAATCGTCGACCTTATAGCAGAAATCAATTGAAAATTGAAAATTGAAAATGGGGAATGAACTGCTCATTCCCCATTCCTGTTAATGCTGCAAAATTATAATAAGATTTAATGGCAGTGGTAGAGGCTGTCTTAAAAGCCCGTCATTCCGCGCCTGATGCGGAAGCCTGTAGAAAATACAGTTTTATTATTATGGGATTGCGGGTCAAGCCCGCAATGACGCTCTTTGTTTGTTATCATGAGATTGCGGGTCAAGCCCGCAATGACGCTCTTTGTTTGTTATCATGGGATTGCGGGTCAAGCCCGCAATGACGCTCTTTGTTTGTTATCATGAGATTGCGGGTCAAGCCAGCAATGACGCACCCTCATTTAGGGGCGTCCCCGATTCATTTAGGGGCGTCCCTGATTCCGTGCGGGCGGGTGTACTACCCACTACTCTGTACTCAATACTCTGTACCCAATACTCTGTACCCAATACTCTGTACCCACTACTCTGTACCCACTACTCTGTACCCACTACTCTGTACCCACTACCCACTACTCACTACTCACTACTCACTACTCACTCTGTATTGTGTAGGTGTCACTCCGAATTCCTCCTTGAAGTTTTGGTTGAAAGACTTGATAGCGCTGAATCCAACGCGGTCGGAGATTTCGGAAATATTGTACTGCGTATTTTTCAACATTTGCGCTGCCCGTTTCAGGCGGACGGAACGGATGAACTCGCCGGGCGACAGTCCGATTATGGACTGGAACTTGCGGGACAGGTGTCTGCGGCTGAGAGCGAGGTCTGCGGCAAGCTCGTCAACCGAATAGTCGGAATTGTCCATGTTTTTTTCGACAAGGAGCAGAGCTTTCCTTATCAGTTCCTCGTCCAGCGAGGTAGTGGTGATGCTGCTCGGCGTTATTTCAATGGTTTTATGAAAAAGTTTCCTGCGTTTTTCCTGTTGCTCGATAAGCATTTCGATACGTGTCAGCAGGACTTCAAAGTTGAACGGCTTGGGGATGTATGAATCGGCGCCGGCTTTGTAGCTTTCGATTTTGGATTCGTCCGAGAGGCGGGCGGTCAGCAGGATGATGGGGATGTGCGAGGTTTCGATGCTGCTTTTCAGTTCCCGGCACATCTCCAGTCCGTTCATTACGGGCATCATTACGTCCGAGACAATCAGGTCGGGGAGTTTTTTCCTTGCGATGTCGGCGCCTTCCTTTCCATTGGAGGAGTGCAGCACGGTGAATTTGTCGCCAAGCTGTTCGGCAAGGAAATTGCGCAGTTCGATGTTGTCCTCGACAATCAGCAGGGTTTTGTGTTCATTATTGCCGGCGTCGGGAGCGTCGGGAGCGTCGGCGGTATTCATGGCGTTGTCATGTACGGTGTCGTCGGCGGATTGCAGGTCGACGGGGATTGATACCGAAAAGACACTTCCCTTGCCGACCCGGCTGTTGAGCGTGATTTGTCCGCCGTGCAGTTTCAGGTATTCCTTCACTATATGCAGCCCGATGCCCGAACCGGTTTTGTCGGGGTCGTTGTTCTTACTCTGGTAGAAACGCTCGAAGATTGTTTGCTGTTCGCTTTCGGCGACGCCGCAGCCGGAGTCGGCAATGTCGATGCAGACAAACTCCCGTCCCCCGTCATGCGCAAGGCGGAGACTTGTGGCGATATATCCTTCGTCGGGAGTGAATTTAAGGGCGTTGGAATATATATTGTTGATGACTTTGCGGATTTTGCTTTTGTCAAATGCCATGAACAGCTGTTGAAGCTCGCTGTCGAAGGTAAAATGGATGGCTTTGTTGGCGGCGACGTCCCTGAAAGCGGAATATATGTATTCGACGAATTTGACAAAATCGTCGCAGGAGAGTTGGAGTTTTTCGCCGCCCGTTTCGATTTTCCGGAAGTCGAGCAGCTGGTTGATCAAGCCCAGCATGTCTTCGGCATTACGGTAGATTGACGACAGTTTCTGTTTCATGTTCCCGTCGGTCAGCTGGCTGATTAAGGTGTTCAGGGGCGTCATAATCAGGGTAAGCGGCGTGCGAAATTCGTGTCCGATATTTGTAAAGAAACGCAGTTTGGTTTGTATCAGTTCTTCGGATTTTTCTCTGTCGCGCTGTACGGCACGCAGTTCGTTGCGCAGTTCAATACGGTTGGCATAGAATCTCAGTCCTGCAAACAGTATCAGGAGTATTATGACGGTGTAGCCGAAGTACGCCCAGCCGGTTTCGTAGAATGTCGGTTTTTTGATGATATGCAGGCTGGTTATTTCGTCGCTCCAGAGCTGGTTGTCGCCGGTCGATTTGACGAGAAAGGTATATTCGCCTTTCCGCAGATGGTTATAGATGGCGAAATTGCGTCCGGGTTCCGCGTAAATCCACTGTTTGTCGACGCCTTCCAGCTTGCAGGCGTATCTTGTTTTGCCGGGGTTCAGATAGTTGAATGATGAAAAATTGATTTCGAGGTGTGTTTCTTCCGGCATCAGTACAAGTTTCTTTTGCCATTCGGGGTTTTCTCTGCTCTTGCTGCTTTGACAGACTGGCGTACCGTTGATTTTTATGCCGGTAATTGCTGTTCTGACCTTCCTGCATGGCAAATCGAGTTGAGGCGAGGGTGTAAAGATGCAAAGCCCCTTATTGCCTCCCAGAACAATGGCGCCGTTGCGGGTTTCTATCATGGCGCTTCCGTACAGCGAAGTAAGGATTAAATCGTTCCATGCGTCATACTGCACCGAAGCGCCGGTTGAGGGATTAAATTCGACAAGCTGCTTGTTGCTCGAAATCCAGATGCGCCCGTTACTGCCGGCAACAATGCCGAAGATGACAAAATTGTTGACATTCGCTTTCTGCGTACAGTCCGCAAACTGCTGCCTGTTTATATCGTAGCTGTACAGCTGTTTTTCATTGACGCCAAACCACAGTTGCCCGTCGGCGGAGGCGGCGATGCCGGAAATATTGTTGCCTGCGATGCCGGAAGTTTTTTTGTTGTAATTCTTCATCACGGTCTTCTTGCTGCCGTCGGCGGAGGCGATTTGCCACAGTCCGCGTTCCGCTGTGCCGAGCCAGATATTGCCACAGACGTCTTCGGTCATTCCGGTAACGGTTCCGCAGTCGCCGTTGACAAGCGTCCATTCACCGTCCCTGTACGAAAGAATGGCGTCATTTGTTGCAGCCCATATCACGCCGTTGCCGTCCTCGTGCAGGAATCTCACTGCCGGCATGTTGACGGAAAGGATGTCGCTCATGTCGATTGTTCCGACTAAGGTAACTTTCCCGCCCGACTTCCGCAAACGGTGTATATGCGGGACATAGTCGATGGCAAGCCAGATTTCGCCGGTGGCGGAGTGGCAGCACATCGCATTGGCGGCGTCAATTTCGGGGATATTCAGCCGTCTGACCGCCGCGGTTTTCGTATCGAACAGAAACAGCCCGAGACGTCTTTGTCTGAGCCAGAGTTCGCCGTCGCGGTCTTCAAATATTTCTGAAATATCGGACACATGCCCTGTCTGTTTTTTGATACACTGCAAGTCGTAGCCGGTAACCGGCGAATGTACGGGGTTGACCACTATGGCGCCCTGTTCGTAGGTGCCTATCCAGAGATTTCCATCTCTGTCTCTGATTATATCGGAAAATATATTTGTCAGATTGTTGATTGGACGTGCAAGTTCATTTATCGGGACAATGCGCCTGCCCTCCGGCTTGAACACAATCAGTCCCGCGTATGACAAAGCCCAGAGGTAGCCGTTGACCTCATCCTGCTCGATGCCGAAAAAAATATCGTGCGAAAGTTCTCCTGCACCGGAAACGTCCATGCGTTCATACATGTTTTGTCCCCGTCTGTCGGGGTAGAAACGGTAAAGCCCGTCGCCCCAGGTACAGACCCAGAAATGCCCTTCCCTGTCCTGAAATATTTTGTGGGGATTGTTGCCGTTGCCGATTGGCGGGCATCGGACGAAGGCATCGCTGTCCCTGTCCAGGTAATATATTCCGTCCATCCATGCGGTTATACGCACTGTTCCGCGACTGTCGATGTGGATGCTGCTTGCTCCGTCGCGGTATTTCTTTCTCAGCGACCCGTCCAGGCTGTAAAGATACAGTCCGTCGTCGGCGCATATCCACATTGCGTCGCCGGCGCATAAGATTTGACGGATTAGTGCGTTGCCCAGGAGCGCCGAATCGAGAAGAGTAATTTTGTCCGCGCCTTTGTCAATCATCAGCACTCCCCGTTCGGTGCCTGTCCAGATGACGCCGTTCAGTGTATCTTCGGCAAAACCGCCCGTAATGTAGTTTGACGGAAAGGATGGACGGGCGATTTCCGAGCGGAAACTTTTCATGTTATATCCGTCGTACCGGCAAAATCCGTTCGTCGTACCGAACCAGACGAACCCGTCTCTGTCCTGAAACATCCGGTACACGGTACTGGAAGGCAAATCTTCCGCAACCGGAATCTGCCGGATGGTCATTTCGTCTGCATGAAGCCTGGCAAATATGCACGCGGCAAAAACAGTCAGCAGGTATTTAGTCAGTTTCACAAGCATGTCAACACAAATTTAAAGAATAATAATGCAAATATAGCACATTTGGGAGTATTGAGTATTGAGTAGTGGGTAGTGAGTAGTTTTGGTAGTGGGTAGTGAGTAGCAGTACGCCGGCGATCAGTGTTTGTAGAGGCTGTCTAAAAAGAGTTAAATGAGAGCGAGTCATTGCGGGCTTGACCCGCAATCTCCCATGTTGGGCGTAGCGAGACGCTACACCCAACGTGAGGTATTGAGTATTGAGTAGTGGGTATTGAGTAGCAGTACGCCGGCAATCATTCTGACGAAAGTCAGAATCTCATTAGAACAATGGCTTTATGGAAGATTGCTGGAATGTTGAACTTGATTCAGTACCGCTACCGCAAAATGTTTTTGCGCCACCGCAAAATGTTTTTGCGCCACCGCAAAATGTTTTTGCGCTACCGCAAAATGTTTTTGCGCTACCGCAAAATGTTTTTGCGCCACCGCAAAATGTTTTTGCGCCACCGCAAAATGTTTTTCCGCCACCGCAAAATGTTTTTCCGCATCCCGAAAATGTTTTTGCGCCACCGCAAAATGTTTTTCCGCATCCTGAAAAACATTAGAGTTTATGCAGATTTATTTTCACTCACCGGAATAATCCGGCAGGGACTGTCTTAACAGTACCTCATTGCGGGCTTGACCCGCAATCCACTGAAAAACGCAGTTTAATTATCTGCAGATTGCGGGTCAAGCCCGCAATGACATCCCCCCCCGCTGGCGCGGATTTGCAATCCGTGCCGCTGAGTCTGCGTAATCCGCAGGCAACGCTTCGCTCGCCTGCGGATACAGCCTTGTCGGAACACCGGGCAACTTAACCTGACGGCTATGGCGAGACGCTACGCCCAACGCAGGGGCAAATGTTCGGAGAGCTTTTCCATTTTCAATTCTCAATTTTCCATTTTCAATTACTTTGTCCCAAAACCGCCTGACATTTGTCCCAAAACAGACCATACCGGACGGTTGGAATGCAATATATTTGCATATTCTTTTTTTAACTGATTTTATTTTAACAAACTTAAAAGTTAATGTTTATGAGAAATTCTAAATTAAGACGTACAGGCCGGCAGTGGTACTTCATTCTGCTGCTGCCGTGTTTCTGTATGTGTTCTGCTCTTGGATATGCGCAGAACAATGTAAAAGTATCCGGCACGGTTATCGACAGCAATGGCGAACCGATGACCGGAGTAAGCGTTTTTGTCAAAGGCGCACCCGCAACGGTAACCGGAACCGACATGGCAGGGAAATACAGCATCACCGCTACGTCGGCGGATGCAGTGCTGCAATTCTCGCATGTCGGTTTTGTTACACAGGAAATCGCCGTCGGCACAAGAACGGAAATCAACGTAACCATGCTCGAGGACGCGAAAGCACTGGACGAAGTTGTTGTTGTCGGCTACGGCACAATGCGCAGGAAAGACCTTACCGGCTCTATCGTGCAAGTCCGTCCGGAGAGATTCGCCGACGAAAACCCGAAAACCATACAGGATATCCTGCGTGGAACGCCGGGTTTGCAAGTCGGTTACGATGCCTCGGCAAAAGGCGGCGGCTCGATGCAAATACGCGGACAGCGCTCGGTCTATACCGACGGCGGACATAACGACCCGCTGATTATCCTCGACGGAATGATGTTCTACGGCGAACTCTCGGAAATCAACCCCGACGACATCGCCCAGATTGACCTTCTGAAAGATGCCTCAGCTGCCGCCGTCTATGGCGCAAGAGCGGCAAGCGGAGTGATTATCATCTCCACTAAAAGAGGAAAGATTGGTAAACCGGTGGTCAACGTGAGCATCAACTTCGGCGCGACACAGAAAAGCGCATACCGCGAAGTGTTCGGAGTGAACGAGTACATCAGGTATCGCGAAGACTGGTACAAGTCGCCAACCTACGGACTGAACGAGACCACAGGCGCCTACGAAGCCTACCAGAGCAACTACAGGGACAGACCCGGATACTTCGACAATCCCGCAAACCTGTCTAAGTACGGCGTTTCGCTCGACGCATGGAGGGCTTACACCACCAACACCGAAGGCGAAACCGACGCCAGCATTTACGCCCGACGACTCGCTTTGGGGCATAATGTGCTCGACAACTATCTTGCCGGAAAAACCTTCGACTGGTACAATCACACCTTCCGCGTGGGTTTCAACAAGGACTACAACGCCAGCGTCTCGGGAGCCAGCGAGCGCATGAACTACTACCTCTCGCTCGGATACCTGAACAATCAGGGCGCCGTAACAGGCAACGAGTACAACTCCGTCCGCGCAAACATGAAACTTGACGGTAAGGTGAACAAATGGCTCGAAATCGGAGCCAACGTAAACTTCCAGAACCGCAGCGACGGCGACTTGCAGCCCGGACTTGGCTTGAACTACTGGGACGCCAATCAGGTGCGAAACAGCCCGTACGCCTCGTACCGCGACAGCGACGGCAATCTGGTTGTACATCCGATGGGCGACGGCGCAGGACACAAAGGCTACAACTTCGACTTCAACCGTCAATACATGGAGCTGGAAAAAGGATATATGGTGCTCAACAGCATCTTTACCGCAAAAATCCATTTGCCGTTCAACATCACATATTCCTTCAACGCCTCGCCGCGATACCAGTATTTCTACGACCGTTATTTCGAGTCGTCGGAACACCCCGACTGGTCGGCAAACCCCAACGGATTAGTGAACCGCGAACAAGCTAAACGCTTCGACTGGTCGCTCAACAACACCATCAGCTGGGACAAAACCTTTGCCGACAAACATCACGTCGTGTTGACTCTCGTGCAGGAAGCCGAAGAACGCCGCTACTGGCAAGACCGCATCGAAGCCCGAAACATCCTGCCGAGCGACGCTCTCGGATTTCACAACACTGTCAACGGCGACAAGACAAAAAGCACCTTCTCGTCCAGTGACTCACACCAGACAGCCGACGCCCTGCTTGCACGCCTGTTCTATTCCTTCGACGACCGTTACATGCTCACCGCCTCGCTGCGCCGCGACGGATATTCAGCCTTCGGACAAAACAATCCCTACGCTACATTCCCGTCAATAGCGCTCGCATGGTCTTTCGTCAACGAAAGTTTCTTCCCCCTGAAAGCCATGAGCACCGGCAAACTGCGCGTATCGTGGGGAAAGAACGGCAACCGTTCGCTCGCCGACCCCTACATCTCGCTTGCCAACCTCGGCACCGGCTCCGGAAAAACGCAGGGATACATCGACGCTTCGGGCAACACGCTTCAGGTACGTTATCTTTCAGTCGACCGTCTGGCAAACCCCTTCCTGCGATGGGAAAAAACAGCAGCGGTCAATATCGGGCTGGATTACGGTTTCCTTAACGACCGTATTTCGGGAACAATCGAATACTACCGGATGAACACTCAGGACATGATTATGAGCCAGCGCCTGCCCGGATTCTCAGGATTCGGTTCAATAGCAACCAACCTCGGCGAAGTGCAGAACAGCGGCTTCGAGTTGTCCATCAACAGCCTTAACATCAAAAACGACATCCTCGAATGGAGAACCTCTTTCGGATTTTCGTACAATAAAAACGAAATCAAACATCTTTATTACGAAAACGAGGACGTAGTCGATGTTGACGGAAACGTTACCGGCTCGAAAGAAATGGACGACAAAACCAACGGCTGGTTCATAGGACGACCCATCAGCGCCATTTGGGATTACCGCGTAACCGGCATCTGGCAGGTGAACGAGCGGGAAGAGGCAGCAAAATACGGACAGAAACCCGGCGACCCGAAAGTTGCCAACGTCTATACTGCCGACGACAAAGTCAATGACGACGGCTCAACTTCGCCCGTATATAACGACAACGACAGGGAATTTCTGGGACAGACCGCCCCGCCTATACACTGGTCGCTGCGCAACGATTTCACGCTGTGGAAAAACTTCACTTTCTCGTTCAACATCTATTCGTACATGGGACACAAAAGCATGTCGGGAAACTACCTGAATCAGGATAACGGCGGCTCGCTGATAACCTACGGTCTCAACCCATACGCCAAAGAATACTGGACGCCCGAAACCCCCACCGACAAGTACGGACGCCTCGATTCGCAAGGTCCCGCAGGACTTTCATCACCAAGCAGACTGTACAACCGCTCTTTCATCCGTCTCGAAAATATCACCCTCGGCTACACCCTGCCGAAAGCATGGATATCACGCTTCGAGGTAGAAAAATTAAAGGTGTACGGCTCCATCCGCAATGTTGCCGTATGGCAAAAAGACTGGGAGTACGGCGACCCCGAAACCGGCGGCTTGGCAACACGTATCTATACTTTAGGATTAAATATCACTTTCTAAAAATTAAACAAAATGAAAAGAATATATCAAAACAGAAAAAGCGCATTATTGGCAACGATGCTGATAAGCCTGCTGTGCGGTTCGATATTTTTCGTCTCCTGTTCCAGGGATTTCCTGAAACCCGACCCGCTATCGTTCTACGAGCCGACAACTACCTTCAGCACCGAATCGGGGCTGCAGGCTGCGCTTGCCATGGCTGACAGACATCTCCGAACCTACTGGACTTACTGGGAAAATGTCAGCAACTCGCTCCCCATCGGCACGGAATACATGATTTCCGAATTAACCGTTTACGGCAAAACGGACGTCGCCGTCAACAATGTCAACTTCGACATCGCCGCCGGACTTACGCCTACGGGCGGGGCTGCCGAAAACGCCAACGACGGAAACTACATCAACTACTTCTGGGGACAAACCTACACGGGGATAAAGT
>JAITHX010000080.1 GCA_031279735.1 Prevotellaceae bacterium | reverse complement strand
CCTCTGCGCCCCCTGCGAAGCCTTTGCGTCCTCTGCGGTGAAAAAACACCGCGACGCGGTGAAGAACCGCACAATCCCTTAATAAGGGAACAAGGGTGAATATATGCTGTCCGGAGGCTACTAAAGCCACTTTGAAAAATAGGGGTTTTATGGCTTTTCCACACAATTCCCAGTAGAACCATTCATTACAATAATTCAAATGGTCTCCGATTCTTTATCGAACGTCCGAGAGTGATTTCGTCGGCGTATTCTATTTCGTCGCCGAAACTCACGCCGCGGGCAATGACAGAGACTGTCACGTTGCAGGGTTTCAGTCTTTTGTAGAGATAGAAGCCTGTTGTTTCGCCCTCCATCGTGGTGCTGAGGGCGAGAATCACCTCCCGTATCTCCGTGTCGGCGGCGCGCGCAAGCAGCGAATCGACGGCGAGGTCGGAAGGTCCGGTGCCTTCTATGGGCGAAATTATGCCGCCGAGCACATGGTAGGTTCCGTTATACTGCATGGTGTTTTCTATGGACATGACTTCGCGTATGCTTTCGACCACGCAAATCATCGACGTATCGCGCGACGTGTCGGAACAGATCGGACAGATGCTAGTGTCGGAAACATTGTGACATATCCGACACCGAAACAAGTCTCTGCGCATCCTGATGAAAGAGTTACCGAAGCGTTCCACGTTTTCCTGCGGCTGTTTCAGAAGGTGCAGCGCGAGTCGCAGCGCGGTTTTGCGTCCGACGCCCGGAAGGCTCGCCATTTCATCGACGGCGGCGGACAGCAGTTTCGAGGGAATTTCAATCATAGCCGGAATAGTCTATTGGTCGGAAGCATACCATTCGGCATAGGAGGCGCTGGTTTCGTTCAGCTGCATCCTGTGGAGGCAAACGGATGAGGGCAAGCGGTGCCGGAGTATTTCGACGAAAAGGAGCAGAATGTTCTCGCACGTAGGCTGAAAGTCGAACAGTTCCACTCTTTCGTATTCCCGTTTCGCGTCGAGGGCGAGAGGCGAATCGGTTCTGAGCATCAGACAGTGGTCGAACCTGTCGATGATGTTTTCCGCAACAATGCGTTTCAGCGTGCCGAAATCCATCGCCATTCCAAGTTTGGGGTCGGTCGGGTCGGTCGAGGGGTAGCCCGACACGGTCACATGCAGCACGTAGGAATGTCCGTGAATGTGCCGGCAGGCGCCGTCGTAGCCGGTCAGAGCGTGGGCGGCTTCGAAATCGAAACGCTTAGTGAGTCGTATTCTGTTCATTATCCGTTCAGCGATAAATGAGATTAAGCATCTTCACTGTTGCCTTGATAGCTGAAACAGTCTGATCGGAATCAAGTCCGCGGGTTTTAAATTCCTTTCCTCCGTTTTTCCACGTTATGGCGGTTTCAACCAGAGCGTCAGTGTGTCCGCCGGGAGGGATGGTGACGATATAGTCGGCGAGTTCGGGCAATTCTATTTTGCGTTCGGCGCAGATTATTCTCAGAGCGTTCATAAAGGCGTCGTACTGTCCGTCGCCCGGAGCGAACTTTTCGTACTGTTTTCCGTCGATTTCGAGTTTCAGCGTGGCGGAGGGACGAAGACCGTTGGCTACGTTCAGGGAATAGTTGCACACCTTCACCCGCTGTTCGGTCATGTTGGAGATCATATCGAGCGCGATGTATCGCAGGTCTTCGGTGGTGATTATTTCCTTGCGGTCGCCGAGTTCGATAACGCGCTCGGTGATTCGTTCTATCAGCTGTTCCGATTCGACGGCAATGCCGAGTTCTTCGAGGTTTTTGCGGATGTTGGCTTTGCCGGAAGTTTTTCCGAGCGCGTAGGTGCGGGTGCGTCCGAAGCGTTCGGGCGAAAGACTGTTGTGGTAGAGATCGCCCTTATTGTCGCCGTCGGCGTGCACTCCGCAGGTCTGGGTGAAAATGTTTTTGCCCACGACGGGTTTATTGGTGGGGATTCTGACGCCGGAGAATCTTTCCACCGTTTTGGAGAGATTGATAAGTTTGTGTTCGTCAACGTTCAGCTGCGCGCCGGAGTGGTCTTTCAGCACGGCTATGATGCTTGCCAGAGGGGTGTTGCCCGCCCGTTCGCCCAGTCCGTTGACGGTGGCATGAATCCCCTTTGCGCCCGCTCTGACTGCCGCGAGGGAGTTAGCCGCCGCGAGGTCGTAGTCGTTGTGCGCGTGGAAGTCGAAATGGACAAGCGGATGCCGCCGACATGCCGCAGAGCAGTATTCGAAGGTTTTGTCGGGGTCGAGTATTCCCAGCGTGTCGGGCAGCATGATGCGCTCGACGGGCATGGCGGTCAGCGCGTCGAGCAGTTCGAAGACATAGTCCTTCGAGTGGAACATTCCGTTGCTCCAGTCTTCGAGATACACATTGATTTTCATTCCGGCAGAGCGAGCGCGTTCAACTTCGCGGCGAATGTCGAGTATATGCTGGGAGGGAGTTTTGCGCAGCTGGAGGGAAAGATGTTTCAGCGACCCCTTGCAAAGCAGATTCACATTTCCGGCTCCGGTTTTTTCTATCCATTCGATCGACTTGCCGCCGTCGATAAAGGCGAGAACTTCGATTTGAGCCGAACGTTTGTGTTCGTCGGCCCATTTGACTATGCGTTCAACGGAATTCATTTCGCCGTTGGAAACGCGAGCCGAAGCGATCTCGATCCTATCGACCTTTACTTCTTCGAGCAGCAGTTTGGATATCTGTAGTTTTTCCCTGTCGGTATATGCAACCCCCGAAGTTTGTTCGCCGTCGCGCAGGGTCGTATCCATTATCTCAATCTTGTTATTCATTTAACACTATTAAATTTCGGAGGACAAAAGTAGCTAAAAATCGGGAATCGAAAGTAAGACGAACAATTATTTCGAGCGAAATTTTTGCATGTATAAAAAATAGATTACCTTTGCACCTGCTTTAAGTTAATACGGTGGCCGTAGTTCAGCAGGTAGAGCGTCAGATTGTGGCTCTGAAGGTCGGGGGTTCGAGTCCCCTCGGTCACCCTTCCAGAAAACATATAAGGGTTAGTGTTTATTATTTATTATTTAGTGCCTGTCGAAAGTAGGACAGGCACTGTTTGTTATGGGGCTTCGGTCGATTTCAGTCGACCGAAATCGACTTCAGTCGACTTCAGTCGACTTCGGTCGACTGAAATCGACCGAAACCAGCCGAAACCAGCCGAAAGCCGCCAGTCCGCTTTATGACAACTTTATAATTTTTCTTGCTTCGTTGAGCACTACTTCCGAATGAGTCGCAATGAGGACTTGACTGCCGGTTTCCCGTGCCGTTTCGTTTATTCTTTGGAAGGTTTCGCGTTGTCGGATAGTCTCCAGATGAGCGTCGGGTTCGTCCAGAAGCAATACCGCGCCCTGACTGGAATACATGTAGGCAAAAAGCAGTAGGGTTTGTAAAAAGCCGAGGCCGCCGGAAGAAATGTCGTAGGTAACGTTGTTTTCCACGTAACGGAACTGAATGTAGCCTTTCGCAACGATGAACTCGGGCTTCAGCAGATTGACTCCGAACATGGCGCGCATGTTCGCGCAAAGTTTGTTCCATGATTCATGGGGATCGCGGACACTCTCGCGCGAGGTTTCGGGATACAGTATCCTGTGACAGATATTTCGCAGAACTTCGGCAGTTCTTCCCTCTCCCAGTCGTCTGACAACGGCGCCGCGATGGAGCTTGTCCTCGATGGCGGAAATACCCGACATCGGCGGAAGATAGTCGAAGCGAACAGCGCGGCCTTCATCGTACAAATCGTTCATTTCCTTCAATCCCGAAACTATGGGGAATATTAGTCGTACAGATATTGTTTTATTTCCGGATTCGCGGGCAGGAACATCGAGGCGTCGCCGCGGTTTATCAGAATGTCGCGCACGACGGACGAACTGACCGCCGAATGTTCGGGCGCAACAAGCATGAACACCGTTTCTATTTCGGGTTCCATCTGTTTGTTGATTTGCCCCACGGCGCGTTCAAACTCGAAATCGGAGGCGGTGCGCAAACCGCGTATCAGAAAGTACACGTTCAGCGAACGACATAAATCAACCGTCAGCCCCGAGTATTGCACCACTTTGACCGACGGATTGTCGGCGAATGTCGCCCCGATGATTTGAACTCTTCTTTCTATGTCGAACATATATCGCTTTTCGCTGTTGAAGCCTACCGCCACGGTAACTTCGTCAAACAGTTTCAGCGCTCGATGCACCAAGGCTTCGTGCCCTACGGTGAACGGATCGAACGATCCGGGAAAAACAGCTTTCTTCATATCTGATTATCTATATGACACATCACTTTTCTTAATTCTTAATTTTTAATTCTTAATTTCCAACAACGAATCCTGCGTCCACCCAATTGCCGTAGTCGAGAATACTGCGGCTGCCCGCGTCGGCGCATACCAGATTGATGCGTCGGCTGCCCGCCGGTATCGCCACGTCGAAGCGCCATGGCTCCTGCGAAATGCGCATCACGGGACTTTCGGCCGCAAGCACTCCGTCGATAAACAATTTGAACACCACGCTGCTGTATATGGCTATCGAACGACCGTTGAGATTGTCGAACAGCATGTTTTCGTCTATTCCGGCGAGAGCCGCGAAACGCTTGTATTCAGGCTTCAGCTCGTACTGCACCGACGAGGGGGCGCGGAATCCCATGCCTCGCGCGTATGTTTTTCCGGCAACGCGCAGAGGTTTTCCCTCAAACGATTTCCATTTGCGGGGCATCCACATGAAATCGCTCACCCGCAGGATGTAAGCGTTGGGGATATAATTCAAATCGTCGAGATACACGTCGGGTTTCGCGGGGCGGGCGGGCAACTTCACATAGTGCGCCGAACTCGGCAGGCTGACCTTTCGTCCTTTGCGGAAAGCGGCGGCGTTTACCGCCGTCGTCCCGTCGATTCTCAGCGGGGCGACGTAGAGAGGCGATTGCGCGGAGGGTTCGCTCCCGTCGAGAGTGTAGCGAATTTCCGCCGCGTCGAGCCATGGCGCGGTGAGAGTCACCGTCGTAAAGTCCTCGACGAAATACGGACGGTCGGGTTTGCCCCATGGAGCAAATCGCACGCAGTCTGCCGGCGGCGCGTCGGAATCTATCAGACGCAGACGGCGAAACTCCTCATACACGTTGATATTCGCTATTCCCGCCGCGCGCAGATTCTCGTCCGTTTCCGCCGTTCCCGAATCGGGCGTGTATCCGCGTTCGGGATCATACACCGTAATGGCGTCGTTGAGGTCGCGCGCAAGATGACAGTTGAAGCCGGCAGCCCACATTTCCGACAGTCCGCCCGGCTTGCCGTAAACGCACATGTTGGTGTGGACGCCGGCGTAGATGATGTCGGTGATGCCGCGGTCGGACAACAGGGTGTAAATCTCGTCGGTCGAAGCCGAAATAAAATCGCCCTCGTCCAGCGACAGGTCGGGATGCATGGCGTCCCATCCGTAGTTTCCGCCGCAACGTATTCCTGGTCCGCACATACAGCCCCCGCCCGGAGCGGTGAATCGCGCCGAAGGCACTTCGCGCGTCGCCGGAGTTTTGCGGGCAACGACGGCAACGGCGCGTTCATACTGCGGAAAGCCCGAATAGGCAGTCACCGCGTCGCTCGGATTCCAGACGACGGTCATCCCCGCCTTTCTCGCCGCCGCCAGCGCCGCGTTCATGCGCGGCACCATAGCCCCGACCCTTTCGGAAGCGGTCATGCACCAGTGCGAATTCCACATGTCGATGACCACGAAAGCCGTCTGCGAAGGATTCAGCGTAATCGTCGAAGCATTTTTTCCGTCCGACACAACATTGAGCACAAGACTTTCCGCAGGATGCTGCGCCCGTGCTCCGGCGCAGACGAGAACCGCTGCCGTCAGCGCAACGGTAAACTTTTTCGCTTTATTCATAATCGGGCGCGAAGTTAAACAAAAATCTCCGGTCAAAAGATTCGACAAATGAAGAAATTGAAATGAACCCACAAAAATAATTTGCGGATAAGCATAAAACCCCTATCTTTGCGCCCTGAAATTGAAATTTAGTAATTAATAGATTTGAAATTATAGAAAAATGAAAAAAAGCATACATCCGGCGAACTATCGCATCGTAGCGTTCAAAGACATGTCGAACGAACACGTATTCATCACCCGTTCCACCGTTTCCACCAAAGAAACCATCGACATCGACGGAAAAACCTATCCCTTGTACAAACTGGAAATATCGAACACCTCCCATCCGTTCTACACCGGAAAGATGAAACTCGTCGATACCGCAGGGCGCGTTGACAAATTCATGAACAGATACAGAAAACATTTAGAATCCAAAAAATCGTAGATTTTTCATGATGATAAAATTTTTTTAAAATTTAGTAAAAATGATTTGGAAAAGGATACCCGAACGGTATCCTTTTTTTTGTCTTTAAGACTCATAAAAATCATATAGCGGACAAACGACAATGACGAATGGAATATTGACAAAAACAAAGATTTTGTATGCGGGGGAAACGACGGGCGACACGGCGTATCTCGATACGTTGAGGGTGTTCGCTACTTTCGCCGTAATAATGATACACGTCTTTTCGCCGATCAACTTGTACTTCAGGGATTCGCTGACGGATACCGAAGCATACATCTGTGTGGTGCTGAAAAATCTGTGGCAATGGTGCGTGCCTGTTTTCGTCATGATTACGGGAGTGCTGTTTCTTAATCCGGAAAAGGAAATAACGCTGAAAAAGATATTGAAAAGACATGTGTTGAGGATAGTCGCGGCGATTATCCTGTTCGGAACTCCGTATTCTTTCATGGAAATATCGTTCAACGCAAACATGTCGTTCAACATCCGCCAAATCGGCATCGCCGCGTTGAACGCGATTCAGGGAAAATCGTGGGACAGCTTATGGTATTTGTACATGATTGCCGGAATTTATTTGTGCGTTCCGTTGATGAGAGTATTCGTCGTCAATGCGTCGAAACGAATCGTCGGATACATGCTGGCGATTCTGTTCGTATTCACGAGCCTCATCCCGTCGCTGGAATCCATTCTGCCCTACAAGTTCGGAATTTACATTCCGATTAATTCGGTTTACTTGTTTTACTTGTTGCTGGGTTATTACATGCATTA
>JAITHX010000025.1 GCA_031279735.1 Prevotellaceae bacterium | reverse complement strand
ACATTAAACAAAAATCAAAAATGTCTGCTGAAGGCTATCTTCTCGGCAGGCATGTTCCTTGCCGGCGCGTTCGGGCTGTTCGCACAGCACACGGTTGCCGGACGGGTGTCGGACGCCGGAGGCGAACTGTCGGGCGTGAATGTCGTGGTGAAGGGCGCTAATGTCGGCGCGCTTACCGGAGCCGACGGAACGTATTCCATTAGCGTTCCCGACAACGACGCGACACTCGTTTTCTCCCTCATGGGTTACGCTTCGCAGGAGGTTGTTGTCGGCGCGCGCGCGGTTATCGACGTGACGCTGGCGGAAGAAGCCGAAATGATAGACGAAGTGGTTGTGGTGGCTTACGGAGTGCAGAAGAAAGTCAATCTCACCGGTTCGGTATCGACCGTATCCGCGGCGAAGCTGGAAAGCCGCTCGACGACTAATCTTTCGACTTCGCTTGCAGGGCTGGCTTCCGGCGTGACCGTTACCCAGAGTTCGGGCAAGCCGGGCGACGACGGCGCCGGTATTCGCATACGCGGCGTCGGGACGTTCAGCAGCAGCTATCTGTCGCCGCTGGTGATTGTTGACGGCTCGGAGGCGAGCATCAACTCGGTGAACAGCGAAGATGTGGAATCCATCTCTTTCCTGAAGGATGCCGCAAGCGCCGCCATTTACGGTTCGCGCGGGGCAAACGGCGTTTTGCTGATTACAACCAGAAAGGGAAAGCGGGGCGAAGCTCCGAAAGTCACCTACACCGGGCTGCTGTCGAACATAAGGATGAGCGGAAAGGCTTTTCAGTTTGAAAGCAATTACGCCGAGTATATGGAAATGGCCAACCGCTGGTCAACGAACCTGAAATGGGATGCTTCGGGCAAATACACGCAGGCGGCGATAGACGAATGGCGCGCGGCGGAGGGAAAGAACCCCGACGCGACCGACAATCCCTACGGCGTGCCGAATCGCCTTGCCTATCCGAGCACTCAGTGGGTCGATCATCTCTTTCTGCCCTCCACTTCGCATAAACACAACGTGTCCGTCGTTGGAGGCAGCGAAAGTTCGAGCTATCTTTTCTCTCTCGGACATCTGAACAACCCCGGCACGCTCCAGAACACCGGACTGAAAAACTACTCCGGGCGCGTGAACCTCGAAAGTCAGATAAACAAGTTCCTGAAGTTAGGCACGCAGACTTACGCCACCCTGCAAAAGAGAGAGACGGGAAACACGGAATTCACTTATATGCTGTCGAACGTTCCCGCCACCACTCCGGTGCACGACGGAAAGTACGGGCTGCCGGTGGACGGCACTCCGGGCAACAATCCGCTTGCCGACGTGCTGACCACAGGCGGAGAATACAGTCAGACGCGCCTGAACACAACCTGGTACGCCGGTCTGAAACTCGTGAAGGGGCTGAGCGCCGAACTGCGCTACAACTACCAGACGCAGTTCGACGAGGACAATGTTTACTCCAAGAGAATCGACAGGCACAATTTCCGCACCGGCGAAGTGAAACTCGGCACGAACAGTACGGCTGCCACAGTGAAACGCGCTTCGACCAGATACTGGAACAACACCGCGACTGCCACGCTCAACTATGTCGCAACCGTTGGCGAACACGATTTCGCCGCCCTGCTGGGCGCCGAACGATACTACTGGAACGTGAAGGGATTCAGCGCGCAGCGCACGGGTTTGCTCGATCTGTCGCTGCCGGACTTCACCGCCGCTCTCGACAAGGCGGATCCGGTGCTCGACGGAACCGCCGAACAGGACTACGGCGTCGTTTCGTACTTCGGCCGACTTAATTATGCCTACAAGAACCGTTATATGTTCGAGGCGAACTTCCGTCGCGACGGCTCATCCCGTTTCGGACCGGAATACCGGTGGGGAACATTCCCGTCGTTCTCGGCGGCGTGGCGCGTGAGCGAAGAGAGCTTCATGCGGAACGAATCGCTCAGGTCGCTGCTCTCCAATCTGAAACTGCGCGCGTCGTGGGGACAGCTCGGCAACACGACTTCGGGCTACTACGAATGGCAGGCGACATACGGAGCAACCAACTACTCGTTCGACGGAAACGTTTACGACGGTCTGCGACAAAGCAAAATAGCCAACCCGCTCCTGCACTGGGAATCGGTGACGTCGAGCGACATCGGATTGGAAGCGGCTTTCCTGAACAATCGTCTGTCGCTGGAAGCGGACTACTATTCGCGGGTCACCAAGGGTATTCTCGCCTCTCCCTCCGTGTATATGAGCATGGGGACGATAGAAGCTCCGACTACCAACACTTCGGACATGCGCAACCGCGGCGTGGAGATCACTCTCGGTTGGCGCGACAAGATACGGGATTTCAGCTACGGAGTGAGCGTGAACTTTTCCTACAATCGCAACACTGTGGTCAAATACAAAGGCAAATACCGCGAAGGCTGGGAAACCGACGCAAACAGCAACAGAATCTGGCAGACCAATCGCGGAGACGTCGCCGACATTTCGGACAACACCATCCGCGTGGAAGACCGCCCGTTCAACGAATACTATCTCTGGGAACGCCACCGGGGCAACGGAAATATCTATCTCGCCGACGGAGTGACGCCCGATCCCGCCGGCGGACCGAAGGACGGAATGATTCGCACGAAAGCCGACCTCGACTGGGCGAGAGCCATGCTTGCACACACCGACGCCGGAGGCAACAAGGTGTACAATTTCAACAACCAGTCGGTTGCGCAGAACGGAGGACTATGGTACGGAGAATGTGTTTACGCCGATGTGAACGGCGACGGCATGTACGGAACAAACGACAACGACCGTGTCTTTACCGGCAAGTCGTCCATGCCGAAATATTCCTGCGGGATTAATCTTTCGGCCGAATGGCGCGGCATAGACCTCAATATGACCTGGTCGGGCAACGCGGGCATGTACTACCACATCTACTCGCGCGGATTCAACAACATGAGCAGCGCAAACTGGCAGGAAGGCGCCGTCGTTGCGGTTAACGCCAGAGGCATCTATTACTACAGCGATCCGAAGGAGGCGGCAACCAACCCGAACTACGACCCCGCCGCCGATCCGAACGCCAACGTAAATGCTCCCTACATGCGCATCGGAAACTATTCGTCGGCTCACAGAAACAACACCTCCGAACTGTACGACGCTTCCTACATCAAACTCAAGTCAATGCAGATTGGCTACACCCTGCCGAAAGCGTGGACGTCGAAAGTGTTCGTCAACAAGCTGCGGCTCTTCGTTTCGGGCGAAAACCTTCTGACGATTACACGCTTCCCCGGAGTTGATCCGGAAATTGGAGGAACGGGATTCCAGTCGTATCCCATTCCGCGAATGTTCTCGGGCGGCATCAACATTACTTTTTAAATGAACGGATATTAAAATACTTGAATAATGAAAAAGATAATTTTTTCTCTCGCGATAATTGCAATGCTTTGCGGATTTCAGTCCTGCACCGACCTGCTCGATACTGCTCCCTACGACAAAGTCAGTTCCGGGAACATGTGGGCAAACGAAGCTCTCACGAATCAGGGCGTCGCCGGCGTCTATGCCTCAATGCGGAACTGGGGAGTTTACGGCGCATCCTCGTACAATTTGCGGGTCGTTCCGTTCGAGTGCCTCGGAATGACGGGGGAAGCATACCGCTCCATCCCCTATCTCAGCGGCACCGCCGGAGCGGGCGACGCTCTATTCTCGAACATGTGGAAGAACCTGTACGAAGGCGTACACCGCGCAAACGACGCGATAGCCCATCTCGACGAACCGGGAGAGGGAGGCGTTGACGAACCGACCCGCACCCGGCTGCTTGCCGAGTGCAAATTCCTGCGCGCGTACTACTACATGCGTCTCAACGAACTCTACGGACGTTACGGACACGGCGTTCCGCTCTACACTGTCCCGCAGTCATCCGTTGCCGAATACGCGAAAACACAGTCGCCCGAACCGGAAGTCTGGGCGCAGATAGTCCGCGATTTGACCGACTGCATCAACACGCCCTCGTTTCCCGACCGGTATGTCGAAAAAGGTCGCGCCTCGAAAGGCGCCGCCTACGCTCTTCGCGGACGCGCATATCTGATGCAGGGCGCGAAATACAACTACCGAAACGCTTCCGGCAGAGTGGAAAGCACAACCATCGACAAATCATTGCTCGAAAAGGCAATAGCCGATTTTTCAAAGGTAAAGGACTGCGGCTACGATCTCTTTCAGGGCGGATACAGAGAACTGTTCGCCGAAGCCAACGAAGGTTGCGCGGAAATGATCTTCTCGCTGCAAAACATTGCAAAGCCGGGCTACGGCGCCCGAATGCAGCTGATGGCAGGCACACGTTCCACCGGCGACAGAGAAAACAAAACGGGCTACTCCCAATACAGCGCCTCGACCGCCATCGTTGACCTCTACGAATATAGGGACGGGACGGCTTTCGACTGGGAAAAAGTCATTCCGGGCTATCTCTCGCTTTCGGGCAACGACCGCGTTGTCTATTTTCTTCGCGACAGGGAAGCCGGCGGCTCGCCTTCGGTCAGCGCCGACATGTCGTCCAAAATCGACGCCAAGATACCGAAGACAGCAAAAGACAAATATCTCCCCGAAGGTAACGAAGCGCGCCTGAGACGCGCATGGGAAAACCGCGATCCCCGTCTGCAATACAACATCATTGTTCCCTACGGCGAAATCTATTACGGAACGGATGCGAATCTTTTTCAGACGGGCAACAGCAACCCCATACCCTACGTTTACCGCTGGCCTGTAGGCGCGACAAATCAGTCTGTGGCTTCACAGACAAGCATGGGTATCGCCTCGCCCTACGACCTTCGTCAGGACGGCACCAACGACGTGGAATTTGCCTACCGTCACCGGAAATTCGTCATGGAGGGCTACGACTGTCAGTATATTGAAGACAATCCCATCGACGAACCCATCCTCCGTTACGCCTACGTGCTTCTGATGTGGGCCGAAGCTCTCGCTCAGACAGACGATCTGACCGGCGCCGCAGCAAAAGTCAATCTGGTGCGCGGACGGGAATCGGTGAAAATGCCGGGATATACTTTCTCCAGCAAAGAAGACGCCCTGAACAAAATACGCGACGAATCGCGCCGCGAACTCGTTAACGAAGGCGTAAACTTCTACGAGGAACTCCGCTGGGGAACGCTGCGCCAGACCAAATACTCATTCTACATGGGTTATGATCCCGCCGCCCACACCTGCTACGGAACCCAAAGCAACGGAAACGGCAGCGTGAGCTGGTCGCCTATCAACGACTTCAGCATCTGGCCTGTTCCAAGCAGCGAAATAGAGAAAAACCCGGAACTGAAAAAAACGCCGGGATGGACCTATTGATTAATTATGAATTATGAATTATAAATTAATGGTTAATTGTTAATTGTTAATTGTTAATGCCTGTCGGCTCAGTATCTCCGTTTCATTCCACCCGTCCGATAGGCATTTAATTAATGGTTAATTGTTAATTGTTAATGCCTGTCGGACGGGTGGAGTGAGACGGAGACACTGAGCCGACAGGCATTTAATTAATGGTTAATTGTTAATGGTTAATTGTTAATGGTTAATTGTTAATTGTTAATTGTTAATGCCTGTCGGACGGGTGGAGCGAGACGGAGACACTGAGCCGACAGGCACTAACCACTAACCACTAACCACTAACCACTAACAATCGTATAACCACCTTCGCCCCCCTCGCTGCCGGAACAAACGTTATAGTTCCGCCGAAGCTTTCGATAACGCTTTTCGATATGGCGAGTCCGAGTCCCGTTCCGCCCGACTTGGTGGTAAAATTCGGGCGAAAGAGATGTTTTGCAACATCGGCGGAGATACCGGTGCCATTGTCGGACACTGTAATCAGGCAATAGCGTTCGCGCCGCTCCATTGCGACGGTTATTTCCGGTTGCGCGACGTTTTCCGTAGCTTGCACGGCGTTCTTTAGCAGATTGATTAGCACCCGCTGCAGCTGTTCGCGGTCGGCGCGGACTACGAGAGGGTCGTCGCGGTCGTCGCGGACTATGATTTGCAGATTGTCGTAGCCGGCGAACAGCGCGATGCCGGATTCCACCGTTTCGCGCAGGTTCACGTCGGCGAGATTGATTTTGCCGGCGCGGGCAAAGTCGGAGAACTCCGAAGCGATGTTAGCCAGGATGTCTATCTGTTCGAGGATGGATTTCATTGCATTTTCGCCTTTTTCGCGCCAGCCTTCGCGCTGTTCGCGTTTCATTCGCAGAGCGAGCTGCACATTGAGTTTCATCGGGGTGAGCGGGTTTTTTATTTCGTGGGCTATTTGCAGCGCCATTTCGCGCCATGCGGATTCGCGTTCGCTTTCGGCCATAATTTTCGCGCTTTCGGCGAGTTGCGCGATCATGCGGTTGTATTCGCGCACCAGGTCGCCGAGTTCGTTGTTGCCGCGATAGTCTATGGGTTCGTGCTGTTCGTCGAGGCGGAGTTTTGCCATTTTTCGCCGCACCAGATCGAGAGGGCGAGTGATTTTGTTTGACAGGAACACCGAGAGTGCGATTCCGGTTGCGATGAGGAAAATATAGATGTTCGTTATTGCGCCGGTGAGCGAAAGCAGTTCGTTGCGAATCTCAAACTGTTTGTCGAAATACGGAAGGTTCAGATAGGCTATGGCTGTTCCGTCGCGGTTGTAGCAGGCGGCGTAGGACGAATAATAGTCCATTTCGCCTATTCGTTCGAGGTGGATGAAGTTCGGGCGACGTTCGGAGGCGAGAGCATGAAAAGCCTCGCGGTTCATTTTCGTTCCGGTGAGATTCTTTTCGAATATTTCGTTGCGGGAGGAAGCTATGAGGTCGCCCTTGATGGAATACACGTTCAGGTCGGTGCGAAACACGTTCGACAGTCTCACCAGCACGGGTTCGAGTTCAAAGCTGAGTTCGGGAAACGATTCGCGTTCCAGCACATTTGCGAGTTCTATCAGCGCCGACTGCGTGAGGTTGAGAATGTCCTCGCGGTTGTTCTTATTGCTTTGCGACAGAGTGTGGGCGAGCATTGCCGCCGCAAGCGCCGTGAGCGCTCCGGTGATTCCGGCGAGTATCGCGACGGTGATCTGGCGCCGATAGCTGTTTTTACTCGGCAGTATTTCCGGTTTCATCCCCGCCGTCCAGAAGAGCGACGAAAGGAGAACCACGAAAATCACAAACGAATAGGAGAATATCGAGGCAGCGCCCGACAGTCCCGGATTCGCAAGGCTCATAATGACCGCGTTGTTCGCTTCCGAAACGAACGTGTAGTGCAGGTATCCGTTCTTGTCGGCGAATCCGGCAACGAGGTTTTCGGGACGGGGTTCGATGTCGTAGGCGTAGGAGCCGAAGCCTGCCACAAGCAGCCCGTTGGCATATTTCGCGCAGGAATACTCCTCGCGCTCGAGGTCGATGCCGCTCGATTCAAACTTCAGCAGTTCAGGATAGCCGATGGCTTTTATATCGTGTTTCAGATAGAGGTCGAGAAAGAGAAAGCGCGTGTCGTCCATGCCGGGGAACAGGAAAGAGCCGGAGTAATAGATTCTGCCCCAATAATCGTTCATGAACCAGAAATTCCGGCTGTCGGCGAGAGGGATGCCGCCGCTTGCGAGACGGTGATTCTCATAGAAGGCGATGCAGTTCTCGTATCTGTCCTCGTCAACGACGTGGAGTTTTTCGAGAGTGTTGCACACGTTGAAACGCAGTTCGTAGCGCTGGAAATAGCCTCTGAAGTACTTATCGACCAAAATATTGTACAGGTCGTCGGCGTTGTCGGCGTTCACCGCGTTGTGCAGGTGCGGGTCGGTGGGTATTTTCTTCTCCACGTCCTTCAGCAGCATCTCCGCAACCGGATCGCGCTCCGACAGCAGACTTTGCGCCAGCACTTCCATCTTCTTCCGTTCCCGTTCGTCCGTGTTGACCAGCAGCGACACGGAGACGTAGAGCGAAACAGCAGCAGCTATGCCCATAAAAGTCGGAAGGTCAAACCGTCCGCGCTCCTTCGCCATGAACATGCGAACCACAAGCACAAACAAAGCCACTATCAGCGCAGTCTCTATTCCTATTCCGGCAATCGACAGACAGGCAATCGCTCCAGCCGCCGAAACCGCTATCAGACGCGCCGCGCCGCGAATAGAGGCGAATATCCACGTCTGCAGTCTGACCAGCAGGCACAATTGCGCGAAAACCAGACCTATTGCCAGATATGCCGCAAAAGTGTAAACCGTGACATTCTGCATCCTGTATATCTTGAACGAAATCTCCGAATTAAGAGTAAGAGAACGACACAGATACAGACAAAAACACAGCCACAGCGCAACAGGAGCGCACGACAGCGCGAACGCCGCCGCCCGCCGCTTAGCCGACAAAGCGTTAGCCCGCAAAGCCAGCTGTTCGCCGGCGGCAAACAGCGCCATCACGCCGGCAAACATGAACAGAAGATGCAGCAGCACGCTGCCGAGCGACGACATCTGCTCCGAATCGGCATAAAGCATAGGCGAAAACAGATACATGTCGCCATAGAAAAAATCCGATTCCGCCCCCACAAACATCCGCAAGCCGGCAAAGGTGAGAAACGCCGCAAGGAGGTACAGCAGTTTCACCCTGTAGAGCGCCGGATTGCGAAACACCGCCAGCGCCGCCAGAAACAGACAGAACACCGCCCCCCACCGGAACGCCAGCGAAACCGGCGAATCGGAAGCGCCCGGCGAAATGTCGCAATTCACCGTAAAGAGCGGCACCCCGTTCCTGTCCCTCACGGGAATGCCAATGTCGGCGCCCGGCGGCATAACGATAACGTTTTCCGGGAAATGAAACACCAGATTCGGCTCGTCCTTCAGAAAACGATTGCTGTAGAAATATTCGCGACACAGGAGCAGAAGACTCGCATGGATAAGGTTCGCGTGTCGGCGCGCCACTGTGATATACCATCCGTCGCCGAAGAACATGCACGACGGCGTTTCGCCGGCGTTCTTCAGTTTCGCAGCCGTGACAGGCAGATTTGCCGACCAGTGCAGAATGTTTTCCGAAAGACTGTCGGCAACGAAGATGTAAATCCCCTTCTCCGCAAGACGAGGCGAACAAAGACTGTCGAAAGATGCCGGATTCGACATATCGGCGGCAATCGTCCCGTCAGCCAGCTTTTCGCACTCGTCGAGAAGCTCGTGAAGAGTCCTTTCTATTTCGATCACATTGTTGTTCGAAAGTCCTGTTTCCAGACTTCTGTCGTAGAATTGCGAAAACACGGCGCACACAATCGCGCCGAAAAGCAGCAATGTCGCTCCTATATAATATGTCGTTCCTATATAATATGTATCCCTCATGATTCTGTTAACACTACACACTGTCTTTATCGAATTTTGCGACAAAGATAGTCATTTAGCGCACAGATGACGCGGATTTAGGGATGTCGAATAAATAA
>JAITHX010000251.1 GCA_031279735.1 Prevotellaceae bacterium | reverse complement strand
GGAGCAGGCGGCGGAACAGCCAATCCGTTCGAGAACATGGCAGGCGGAAATCCTTTCGGCGGAGCAAATCCAAACGCCGGACAGCAAGCTCCGAAAAATGATGGCGGCGTAACGGATGTTGATTTCGAGGAAGTGAAGTAACGCCAATTACAAAGCAAATATCAAAAATAGATAGAAAGGTGTAATCCAAAAAGATTACGCCTTTTTTTGTTGATAAATATTTTTCGATATTTATGCTTGCATATTTGCAGCAGATTTGGGTAGTGGGTAGTGAGTATTGGTTGTCAATTCCAAAAAAGTTGTACTTTTGTGCCGGTGTTTCTCACAATGCTAAAATACTAAAGCAAGAATGAATGTAATAACTTAATTAATAAATATTAAAATTTAACACCATGTTGTTTGGTAATAGAGTTAGACAGTTAAAGGAAGAAAGACAAATGCTGCAACGCCAATTTTTGTGCAAGGTGAGCGCAAACCAAACTTGTTTGAGTTTGCCGAGTGCAGCCAAAAATCTCGCAAGAAATTTGTTACGGTATTGGAAATTGATACGCCAATGTACAGTAAAATTGAGCGTGGCGAACGCCGTGCAAAACGTGAACAGGTGATTGCACTTGCCGAAACCTTTAAAGTTAATCCGAATGAATTTTTAACCCTTTGGATTGCCGACAGAATTATTGAAGCGACAGAAAACGAAAAAGAGTTGGCAAGCGGGGCGTTGAATACCGTAATAAAATACATAAAGAATTTATAAAACGAAAATGTATAACAAATTCAAATATCGGACATATTTATTACTCAATCCCGCCAAAGGCAACGAAAAGTGGGATAAGCTTGTAGATTATTTTCTTGTAACACTTATCTCACTGAATATCGTAGCCGTTATTCTTGAAACGGTTGATGATGTTTATAATTCGTATAACCTTTGTTTCAAAGTGTTTGAAAAATTTTCAGTTTATATTTTCACTGTTGAGTATTTATTGCGGCTGTGGGCTTGCACTTGTGAAACAAAATATAAACATCCGACTATCGGACGGCTAAAATGGATTTTCTCGTTTGGTGCGTTAATTGATTTGCTTGCGTTTCTACCTTTCTATTTACCATTTACGAAAGTTGATTTGCGAGTTGTCCGCATACTTCGTTTGTTCCGATTTTTGCGAGTTTTCAAATTAGGACGATACTTGAATGCAACAAAATTGATTTCCAATGTTTTTAAGTCGAAGAAAGAAGAATTGATTTTGTGTTTGGTAATTACATTGTCGCTGATAATTCTTGCTTCAAGTTTTATGTATTTTGCCGAAAATCAGGCGCAACCCGATAAATATTCAAGCATTCCTGCAACGATGTGGTGGTGTGTAACAACACTGACAACAGTCGGTTACGGCGATGTTTTTCCTATAACCGTAATTGGTAAAATTCTTACGGCATTTATTGCAATTTTGGGAATAGGAATGTTTGCTTTGCCTGCGGGCATTTTGGCTTCGGGCTTTTCAGACGAGTTTCGGAAACGGAAAAATAAAGAAAAACATATTTGCCCGCATTGCGGAAAAGAAATAAATAATGAGAGAATTTAATGTCTAATTTTAAATAATTTAAATATGAATCGTTTTATATTCACAATAGCAGTGATAATTGTTCAAATCACTGCGTTTGCACAGAACAATGTAAGAATCGATAGTTTACAACAAGAAATCAATATCCTAAAATGATTTATTATCACACGACTTCCAAAGATATACTGCATTACCGCAAAAATTCATTTTCATGCGGTAATACTTTCATTTTTATACGGTAATACTTTCATTTTTATGCTGCAAAAATTCATTTTTATGCTGTTCAAATCTCAATAAGATATATATCAAAAAGTATTTAGATATATATCTTATTTTCGTAAGACATATATCTAAAATAATTATGATATATATCATAATAAGAAATGATATATATCAAATCAAAATTATTTCAGTATCTTTGTGAAAATTTTCAGTACATTTGTGAAAATTTTCGGTATTATTTTTAATTTTTAAGCATACAAAATGTCAGTACAATACAGAGTAAAACGGAAACGGAACGGTATTAACGATAAGGAATCGTACTATGCCGTACCGGTGGGGCGCGGACTGATTGGCACACGCGATATTGCCCGCCAACTTGCCGAGCGCAGTTCTCTTACCCCCGCCGATATTCGCGCTACGCTTGTCGGTTTGGCGGAAATGGTAGAAACATATCTGCACAACGGTTTCAGCGTCAAACTCGACGATTTGGGCGTGTTCAGTCTGTCAGCCACGAGTGAGGGCTACACTTCGCCCGAAGAGTGTACACCTCACCGTGTCCGCGCTGTCAAACTCTGCTTCAGAGCCGACCCGCAACTCAAAAAAAACTTGAAACATGTGAAGTTTGAACGCGACAAAAATGGCTGAAAAACGGTTCAAAAAGAGTTTCCACACAATTCACAGTAGAACTTTTTTTATTTTTTGCGACTGTTTTTCACTGCTGCATCTGTGAGTAAAAGCGGGTTGGTTTTTTCATTTTATCTCAAAAGAAAGGATTCATGAATATTAAATTATGTTAAATCTTTACCTTCCGACATGCAAAAATGATACCGTCCGTAAAAAAAATCATGCAGGCATTTTGATGTGTTTCATGAGATTGTGCGCATCTCAACGACAGGAGATGCGCGTTTATGATGAAAATCAGTCTTGCTATTAATAAAAATTTATATACATTTGCGCGAATCAAACTTGAATTTGTGAATATCATGAATTTGAAGTGTGATACAAACCAAAGTGTTTCATTGAAAAGAATGTGGCGGTAGTATAAAAGTTTGCTGTTAATCGTCAGGGATTAAAGTTTAGAGCAGAGAATTAATTCTTTAGAGTGAGTTTTTGACTTTTTTGACTTTTGGTGTAGATTGGCGTATTTGTGCAATTGTATGACTATAGTAATTAAAGTATTTATGTATTAAAGCCCAAAATATCTTTAAGTCGCATCCGGCAAGGTTTTCTGTAATTACGGATTTTTTATTACCTCCAACTGAGTTGAAAATAGTATTAATATCATGAACTGATAACTTGATGATACGACAGATTTTAATTGCTGTAATAGCGACTGTGTGCTGCAGTGTTTCAACTGCACAGAATGTGCCGTACCCCGGTAACGCTACAAACTTAACCCTTGAGTTCTGGCTCAAAGCCGACAGTGTTTATGCCGGAGCGCAACCTTCCAATGCTTCTCCCGTCATTCGATGGGTTGATGTTTCGTCCAACGGGCGCATTTTTACCGGTTCCACAGTGAATCCGACCATGAAAAGCGCCGATATGAACTTCAACCCTTCGGTCAATTTTGCCGGCGGAACTCAGTATTTTTCCAACACAACGAATTTCGCCAACAACACCGGCAGGAACTTCGTTTCGGTATGGGTAACAAAGTCCAAAGCCTCGGGTGGAAACGGCTACTACGATATAATCAACTGGGTTAACGGTTCCGACGATAAGGAAGAAGGCTGGCGAGAAACAGGAAATGCCAACTCTTTTTGGGTTAACGGCACCGGTTTTGCTGCGGGCAACAGGCGTTACGGAATTGCCGTGATAGACAGAGGACGAAGCGGGCATAATGCCAATGTATGGTATAACGGTAAAAAATTTACCACCACTGTTGCTCTGCGTGTCGATGCCGCCGGAACTACCCGTATCGGAGTGAAAAAGGATGCCGGAACGCCTCTGCAATCGCTCATGGGCGAAATTGCCGAGTTTATACTTTTCTCAACCGCAAGTACGGAATTTATCGCCGAAGCCGAAGTTGCCCGTATTCAGTCCTATCTTGCCATCAAGTACGGGCAAACGCTTGACACGGGAGTTGACTGGCTCAATACTTCCGGCGCGGTCGTATGGGATGCAGTCGTTTCCGGCGCAAACTCCGGCTATCTGAACAATGTTTTCGGCATTGCACGCGACGACGCTACCGCGCTGTACCAAAAACAGTCGACAAATTACGATGACAATACTCTTACCGTATTTCTCGGCGAAAATCTGCACGAAACCAACAGACAAAATCCCAACGGACTGAACTACGACAAGGCATATTACATGTTCGGTTCCAATGGTTCGAACGGTATTACCGCGTATGTCGTCAACAACGCATCATATTACAATACTTCCGAAACTTTCACTTTCAAGCGTCGTCAGGCGCGCGTGTACAGGGTGCAGGCAAGCATCGACGGAACGACGGACAACACGGGCATATCGCTCGGCATGAAAGTATCGAATTTCCGTGCAAAATATTTGCTGGTTTCAAACAGCGCCGCATTTACGCCCGCGAGCACCAGCATCTATTCTCTCGTCAACGGCGTCGCCACGAATGTTCACATCAAGAACGGCGATTATATCGGCTTTGTTCTCTCCGATGAAAATCCGGGAGGTCTTCCCGCCACGCCAGACCTGCAAACCGAATTGTGGTTCAGAGCGGACAAGGTAAGCGAAGCGCAAAATATTTCAGGCGACGGAGCCTCCGTCCTGCGCTGGGAAAATCAGTCGGGACACAGAAGCGACTTTGTCAAAAACTCTTTCTATGCCTCGACGCCAACATACGCGCACGACGGACTGAACTACAACCCCGCATTGCGTTTCAACGCTACTGCCAACAATGTGCCGACGCCGCTCGTTTCCGAATTCCCGCAAAGCTGGACAAACACGCGCAGATACCGTTCGTTTTATGTGGTTAAAACCAACGCTTCGTGGCAATACAATGCTTTCTTTGCATACAGAACAAATTCCCAATATGAATATGAAGGATGGCAATCGGCAAGTTCCGGCACTTTATACATGTACGGCGGCAATGGCGCCAACACCCGTACTGCCGTTTTGGGTACGCCTGCTTCCGGCATTGTCAGCTTTTCAAGAGGCGAAGGTACTGCCGCAAGCACTTCGGAAATATGGTACAATGGAAACCGGCTCGCTCTGGCTGCGGGCGTGGGAATCCCGACCATTACCGGTGAAAACACCCATATCGGCTTGGGACGATATAACGGTGGCGGCAGTACTGACGCTTTTAAAGGCGACATTCAGGAACTTATAATCCTTTCCAAACCAACGGGCAGCGATTTTGACGCTAACGATATAAACAGAATACATACTTATCTTGCCGTTAAATACGGGCAAACGCTTCACTCCTCCGTTGTCCAGTGGCAAAACGCCACAGGGCAGGTCATCTGGAACAGCAGCGGCACGCTTGAAACGGGATACAACAGCGCCATCTTCGGTATCGGACGCGACGATATTACAGGCTTGTACCAGCGGCAGTCGGTAAGCGCCATTGACAATACGCTCACCGTTTTTCTGGGCGACCGCCTCTATGACCTGAGCGCCGACAACGGCAAAGAACTGCGCGACGGCGAATATCTCATGCTCGGCTCGAACGGCGAAAGCGGAATTGAATCTTATTTCAAACCGCCGCAAACACAGTATCTCAACGGAACGACTTCCGATTTCATCACCATTCGCCAGAAACGTGTGTATCGCGCACGTCTTACTTCTTCGGAGGATTCGCTGGTTGTCAGTTTCCAAACCGGCAGTATCAAGGCTAAATATTTGCTGGTGGCAAAAAACAGCGACCTTACTTTCAGTCCCGCCAACACGCGAGTATATTCCATCGACAATAACACGGTTTTCGATGTGCCGCTTTACAACGGCGATCTTGTAGGTTTTGCTTCATACGACAAACTTCCGGGCGGGGTTGATTACCAGAACGCGCGCACCGAGTTATGGCTCAAAGCCGACGAAATTGTCAACGGCTCGATTCTCACCGACAACGCCGAAGTTACCCTCTGGGAAAACCGTACCTCTGCCGACATCAGTTTTATAAAAGACGGTTCCAACGCCGCACCGGTATATAAGTACGACGGTTTTAACTTCATTCCGGCTTTGCGTTTTCAGACCACCAACAACCGGCTTCTCTCCTCCAGCCCTTTCCGTACAACTGCCGGACGTTACCACCGTACTTTTTACGTGTTCAAGACGGCGGGAGGCTCCGGCGCCTATTATCCTTTCTTTTCGTGGAGCGGCAACGTGTCGGGGTCTCCGCGCGAAGGCTGGTTAAATTCGGGCATGTACTACGACGGAACAAACCAGGTCAATTTGGGATTAAATAAAAATTACGGTATAGCAGGCGTGATGCGTCCCCCGACTGCTGGTGCGAATACCAAAGTGTTCTGGCAAAATGCAAAGTCGACTCTCGGAGCCGCTGCCGGAATGGCAGTACCCACCAATACCGCCAATGCCGCATATATAGGAATTGCAAACGCATCTTCGGCTGTTTATTACGGCGACATTCAGGAAGTCATAATTGTCTCTGCCGACACGCCTTTTGCCGACGACGACATGAAACGGATAACTTCATACCTCGCCGTCAAATACGGCATAACGCTTGAAACCGCCAACCCCGGACAGCCCGACCTTTACAATTCCTCCGGCGGGCTGGTATGGAACAGTTTAACGAACTCCAATTACAACAACAGGATTTTCGGCATTGGGCGCGACGACCTGACGGGCTTGTACCAGAAGCAATCTACAAACATGGAAGACCGTACGCTTTCCGTTTTTCTCGGAAACACACTCTACGAGCTTAGCGTACAAAATCCCAACGTCATTCCCGACGACAAAACGTATATCCTGTTTGGCTCAAACGGATTGAGCGGCATTACAGCTTATGCCGAATCCGGAACCTCAGCCAACAATGTAAGCTGTGATTTCAAACGCCGGCAAACGCGCAAATATCGCGTACAGTTTACCTCAGCCGGCAGCATCGGCGAAATGAATCTTGGAATGAAAGTACAGAACTTTAAGGCTACGCACATTCTGGTTTCGCAGGACGAGAATTTCAGCCTTTCCATGACCGGCGTCTATCCTCTTGTCAACGGCATAGCCACAAACATTGCGGTAAAGAACGGCGACTACATCGGTTTTGCCTTAACCAATGCCACTCCGGGCGGCGTTGACCCGACTCTGGCGCAGACCGAACTCTGGCTCAAAGCCGACGACATGAACGTTACGCAAACTCTCGTCGAAGGTACGGGAGTAACCCGCATGGAAAACCATACGGGCATAATGTTGGACTTTATCAAAAGTCCAAGCCATGCCAACACTCCGCTTTACACCACCTCCGGCATGAACTATCATCCGGCGCTCTCGTTCGACGGAACCTCGCGTCCGCTGATTTCAGAATACCCGATGACAATGGAACCGGCCACGACAAAGAGATACCGCACCTTCTACGTAACTTCGACCACAAGTACCGCCGACTATCAGTCTGTCTTCTCCTTCAAGCCGAGTACTAACTACGTGGACGAAGGCTGGCGCAATACTTCGGGAAGTTTTGCTCCTTATTTCAGAGGTACGCAAAACGGCACTGCCATCAATTTCACAGGGGCAGGCACAGGAATAAACACACGTTACGGTATTCTCTGTTTCGACAGAGGCGCTTCAACTTCCGCAGGCGAAGGCATAGTCTGGCATAACGGAAAACACGCAACGGGCGACGGCAGACCCATTGTCGCCCAGTTGAACGAAACCGCCTTTCTCGGACAGGCGGCGGCAAGCGCAAACTATTTCGCCGGTAAAATTCAGGAAGTCGTTATACTCTCCGTACCCGCCGGCAGCAACAATTTTAATACGGGCGACCTCATGACGCGCGTGCAAAGCTACCTGGCTGTCAAGTATGGACAGACTCTCGACACTCTTCTCATCGCTCAATGGAAAAACTCCGCCTCAGAGGTAATATGGGATGTGCCGTCTTACACGGGCTACAACCGCAATATATTCGGCGTCGGACGCGACGACGCCACCGCACTGTATCAGAAACAGTCGACCAGCTACGGCGCAAAGGAACAGATTAGCGTTTTCCTTGGAGGCGAACCTGCTCCAAGTCTTACAAACAAACATAACAGCGGCGTCATTGCTGCCGACCGCGCTTTCCTGATGCTCGGCTCAAACGGAAAATATTCCGACAACACCGTCGCAAACATGCACCATGCTTATGCCTACACCTTTGCCGAACAGTTTGCAAACGGAACGCTGGACGAAAAAGTCGATTACCGGCAGCACACCGTTCTGCGTGTGCATGCAACGGGCATAGACCCATGGACGGTAAACATGCAGGTGAAAGGATTGAAACTCGATTACGTACTTGTTTCGTCCAGCCCCTCTTTCACGCCGATAAACACATCAATATACAAGGTGGACGGAAACTTTGTTGCCCGCGACGTTCTGTTGAACGACGGCGATTACGTCGGTTTTGCTTTCCGCAGTACCCAACCCGGCGGGCTTGATTTGGCTTCCTTCAAGATGTGGCTTCGCGCCGACGAGATTTCCACCCTGACAGTCAATAATGCAAACGAGGTAACCGAATGGCGCGACTTCTCGCTCAACCCGAAAAACCCGTACTACGGTACCGGCGGCAACAGAAATGCCGCTGCCACAAACCCCGGATTCGTCAGGATTGACCCGATGATGAACTATCATCCTGCGGTCGATTTCAAGGGTAACAACAATTATCTGGCTACAAACGTAACGGCTTTCGATAGCGACAATCCGACCGAGTTGTCCTTCATCACCGTTCTCAACATGCGACAATACGGAGAATCTGCTTATGATGCGAATGCTTCCTATTTTGTCGGCTTCGGCACTACCGGTGCAATGGGCGCTTCTCTCGACTGTACCGGTGCTGCCGTAAGGCATCCTGCCCTTGGAGCGGCAATTGTTACTTATACCAATCCGGACAGATTAGGCGTGGCTCGCATGATCTTCGGTAACGGCGACAATAATTGCGGACAAGTGTACGGAGAACACACCATGTACAGGGCTGGCGCTACCGGAATGTTCTCGCACCTTGTTGATTTTAATACGAACACGGCGCGGACGGAAGTGAACGGCGCTCACGAGACCATGATTGCTGCCGCCACCGGCGACAATCCGGGAGGCGGAATGGTTAAGGCAGGCAATATGAAAATGTCCCAGTACAGCACGCTCGGCGTAAGTTCATTCCTGTCCCGCTCGGTGCACGGAACCATGAGCGAAATGATTGCTTACCAGAAAAACCTGTCTGCGGCGGAAATGAACAAAATCAATTCATATATCGGATTGAAATACGGCATCACCATTAAACAGTTTCCTTCAAATAATCCTGCCGCATCAACGAATTTCGATTATGTACTCTCCGACGGAACAACAATATGGCGGGGATTTACCGACATGGCAAGCAGCGGTCTTCATGCTCTTTACCACAACAACGTGGCTGCCATTGTGCGCGACGACGCAATGAAACTTAACAATATGCAGTCTCATTCCACCGACGTCAGCTCGGCTGTTACAATAGGCATAGGGCAGCGTATAGGCGAAAAAGACCCCAGCCTCACCGGTTTGAAACAGAACCTCGAATACCTTATCTGGGGCAACAACGGAGTGGCTTACGACCAGCTCAGCGACTATCTGCCGCAGGACGCCGACAGCTGTGGAACAATGGACAAGGTGCTTAACCGAATCTGGATGCTCGAAACCGACGGCATGAAGGAAAACGTCTATAATGTACTTATCGGTGCGGCGGCTCTGAGAAACGCCCAGGGCAACGTTGTCGGAAGGTACGCCGGCGCGCCTCCCGCAGGTGCGGTTGTGGTCGAAGACAAGGATATTTTCCCATGGGAAAAGGGCTGGCAAGTCTCGCTGCTGATTGCCGACAGTGAAGCGAAAATTCAGAATCACAATTTTGACAAGGTTATCACCGGCACTTATGTTGACAAGCTGCATCAGTTTGCAATGACGCTGGAAAAAGGCAAACGCTACTTCTTCACTTTTGGCGGCAAGAACGTAGGTCCCGAATGTGACGGCTGCGACCCGCATCAGAAAGTCAACAACATCAGTTTCTACGGCTGGCAAAGATACTGGTCGTCGAACACCTACACGCTCAACAGCGGCGGAATGACCGGCAAGGTCAGCCTTTCGCTCGGCGCGGGCGCATACTGGGTGAACAATACGCCGAGAGGCGGCGCGGGAGGCGACATCCTTCTCTGGCGCGGCGGAACTACCCCTCCGCACCTGCGGATGAACGTCGAACTGTCCGAAGCTGCGCTGGTTTCATTCAACGTCCGCAAGGTGGACTATTACGCAGGAATGTATCACCAGCTTAAACTTGAAGGCGAGTGCGGACTTGGTACGGTAATCCCGAAACTGACATACTCGCCCCACACCACCGCAGCGCGCGCCTCGTACACTATTCACACCGACAGCAAAGGCTTGCCCACAGGACAGGTCTCGGCGCGACGTGTAGGACCGCTCAACGGAAACAACCGGCGCGGTTGGATGCAGGTGGAATTTGAACAGCCTGTAACGAAGTTCTTCCTCGACGAATTTATTGCCGGTGCGCGCAGCGGAAGAAAAAGCATGTCGATTAGCGCAATAAGTTTAAGCTGTCCCATTCCCCCGAAAACGGCAAATGAGGACGGACTGCTCCTGATGCAGAAAGCCCGACCAAAGGAAATTTACCTCTGCGAGAAAGAAGTGGTCTACTCCTTCACCGTTGAAAATAAGAACTGCAACGGCGCAAAGACACAACTTTATGCGCAGCTGCCGAACCTCGGCGCAAAGTGGGTCGACGGCTCGCTTAACGTCAACATCGACAATCTCACGCATGGAATGGCTTCGGTAAATGCCTACGGCGGCGGACAGCTTCTGAAAATCGACAGCCTCTATATCGAAGGCGCATCCTCTGTAACGGTCAGCATCACGGCTGAATTTACCAACCCCGGTACCTACTCGTTCAATTCCAGTCTGAATTACATTGTGTACTCCGAGTTGATGGTGCCGACCAGCAAAACACTTCTCAGCAGCGACGCCGACGAAGTTGAAGACTACATGGCGACAAGCGTTCTCGTAAAACCCTCGCCGGCATACGAGCGGATACAGATAACAGACCTCGCTTTCGACAAGTCGTGCTACAAACCGAATGAAGAGATTGAACTCTCCTTTGTGATAAAGAACCCGAACGGGACAACAATCCCCCAGTCGGCGCTTGAAGTCAACTTCAACGAGGAATTTACATACGTCAACAACTCGGTGAGCGTTACGCCCTCGCTTGCCGTCGGTACGCCGCAGATTGATATGGGATATTTGATATTTGAAGGAGCCGGCAACAGCGGTTTTGACCTTCCGCAGGGAGAGTATCTCGTCAAACTCAAACTGAGAGCGCCAAGTACGCTCGAACCCGACTACACCGAGCCTGACCCGCAAACCTTCCTCAGCGATACTTTGAGAGACGAAGGCGGAGTGCGGATGTTCGTCCCGCTCGGCACAATGGTTGGAATGTACAGCCTTTCCGACGACAACGTCTGTTTGCAGTCTGTTTTCAACGATGCTTTCGACGAAAACAGCCTGCCGGCACAGCCCGAAGTGAAAATCATCGGTCCGACAACCATCTGCAAGAACGGAACAACAAATCTCTCCCGCTGGCTCACCGGCTCGTGGGCGGTTGACAATCCCTCGATTGCAAGCCTCAGTCAAACCTCGTCGGGCACTGTGGTTACAGGGCTTGCCGGAGGACAGACCCGATTCACCTACACCGATGTTACAGGCTGTACGGCGCAAACCGGAATACTCACCGTCAACGCGCCAACGGTTTCCGGACCCGACCGCGTTTGCGTAAACAGTTCAATTCATCTGAGTCCTGCCTCGGGAGGAAGCTGGGCAAGCAGCAATCCGGGCATTGCCATAGTTACCTCTTCGGGCGAAGTGCAGGGAGTAAGTCCGGGAACAGTTACGCTGACTTTCACCGACGGAGCAAACTGCAGCAACAGTAAAAACGTCGAAGTTGTTGCTCCGTATGTGCTCTCCGACATGGAATATCAGGGAAATCCCTTCTGCACTACCGTAACAGCGCCGATAACGCCGACAATCACCGGTACGGGAACAGCGGGCGGAGCCTTCACCGTACTTCCTGCGATTGGCTTGTCAATCACGTCGGACGGAACAATAGCGCCCTCGGCGAGCACTCCGGGTACATATACCGTAACATACACCGCGCCCGTCAATGGAAACTGTCCGCCCGTAAGCGTTTCGGAAGAGGTGATTATTGCCCAGTGTACCGACCTCATGCTCTTCAAAACGGCAAGCAAAACAGCAGTCTGTACAGACGACTCGCTCACTTTTACGCTTACTCTGTACAATGCTCACACTGCGCCGGCATCCGGCATCAGTGTCTTCGACCTGTGGGCGTCGAATTTTACATACATCTCGCACACGGCTACTGCCGGCTCTTATAATGGCACAGACCGCTGGGATGTAGCTTCGCTGGCTGCGGGAAGCACGGCAACGCTCAGCGTTAAAGTACGCGCTATCACTGCCGGAAGCGAAGTCTGGAACAAAGCCTACGTCATGGCGGCAAATGGAACAACTCACAATGACCTCTCAACCGTCGAATTCAAGGACAGCGTGGACCTGGCAATTTACAGCAAGCCGACGGTTAGCCTCGTCGACCCGGGCGAAACGTTTTGCATCTCCTCTCCCAATCTCGTTCTTTCCGGTTCGCCGACATCGGGCGGAACGGGAGTGTACAAAGGAACGGGAGTAGTTGGAGGCTTATTCTATCCCTCGATTGCAGGCGCAGGTTCGCACACCGTGAAGTACGTATTTACCAACAGCAACGGTTGCGCCGACAGCGCTTCGATAACAGTAAACGTCGCTGCATGTACACGTGCAGTGAACGACACCCTTTCCACGCTTATGGAGCGTCCCGTGAAATTCGACCCCCGCCGCAACGACATCTTCCCCCACTGCACCGGCGGACAGCTCGACATTCAGATAATAACCAACGGAACAAAAGGCGTGGCTGTAATCAATCCCGCCGACAGTATCTTTACCTACACCCCGAACCCCGGACATCTCGGATTAGACAGCGTAGAGTATCGAATCACCTGCGGCAACACCTCTACCGCCAAAATTTATATCCTGACGTATGAATCGCCCGACAATATTATCGACCCGCACTGCGCCCTGCCCGCTGTCGGACAGGCTTGGAGCATGGGTTCAAGCAAGTCAAACGAAACTAATTTAAGCCCCTATCAAAGCGTGGTTGTCGGCGATATCGACGGCGACGGCATAGTTGAAATCATTGCAGCGGCAGACCCGCTTGAAGGCGCCCATACTGTTCCGGGAATTGCAGGACAAATTAACCGTCCTGCATCCAAATTAGCCATATACAAGGGGAACAATATCACTGCGCCTCCCTTTGTATTCAACACTACGAGGGTTTTCGGCTGGGATTACAAAGTTAAATACGGTATAGTGAAAACGAAAATCAGCGGCAAGGATACTGTGCTGATAGTGGTTGCCGAAGCCGACCGCAAGCTCCGCGCATACAATTATAACGGGCAGGAGATATGGACAAGTTCCGCCGAATACCATGCTTCACAGTACAATGGAGTATCGCCGGTCTTTGCAGATGTAAACCACGACGGTATTCCCGAAATAGCCATTGCAGGAACACTCTTCAATTCCGTCAATGGCGCTCTTCTCGCTTCCATTCCGGCGGGACAGCCCATAGGCGCTGTTTCGGATTTAACCGCTTTGCTGCTGGACGTTTTCAACGACGGCAAGGTGAAATACGTAATGGGTAATTACATCTACAATATAAATCTCGACGGCTCAAACAGCGTTCAAAGTATAGACCTGCACAGAAGAATAGCCCCGCCGACAGTCTGGACGGATGACCCGGATTACACCTCACATGCCAATGCCATGAATGGAGGAAACACCTCCTTTGTGGATATGGACAACGACGGTAAATTGGACATGATAACTGCTTATGCTTTTGGCACTGTAACTGTCCTGTACATTGCCGACCCTGCTACCGGAAATATTAAGGCTGCAAAATATATAAAGGATGCTGCCCCTACTTCCGGATATCCCTTTACAGGCGATGTGGACGGCGACGGTTTTCCTGAAATAACCCTGATAAAGGGGAATGGCGCTTCTACCTTCAGGATTCTCTGCTATAAATATGTTCAGGGCAACACGGTTCTGCAACAGTTCTGGGAATTGTCGCATACGGATAACTCTCACTGTACAGGTTTGACGCTTTTCGATTTCGACCAGGATGGAAAGGCGGAAATTGTATACCGCGACGAGAACAAACTGCGCATCATCGACGGACAGGCGACAAGCACATATCCCGACAGAAACAAGGAGTCGTCGCCAAACTTCTCGGGAACCTCGGCTGAATATCCGGTGGTTGCCGATGTGGACGGCGACGGACAGGCTGAAATTATTATAGTCGGTAATGCTACTACGGCAACAATTACCGGCAATCTTTGGGTGTACAAATCCCTGAATCCGGCGTCTGCTCCCTGGGCTGCCGCGCGCAGGGTCTGGAACCAGTATACTTATCATCCGCTTTATGTCAACGACGATTTAAGCGTACCGAAATATCCTGCAAGTCCCGCCTTAGTTTTGCCGGGCGCAGACGGCATTATCGGTACCACCGACGACCTGCGCCCGTACAACAACTTCCTGCAACAGCAAACAATCCTGAACGCCGCCGGAAATACCTACTGGCTTGCAGCCGATGCAACGTATGGCACGCTGGTTACGGCTTACGATTTTGAAGGCGATTCGCTGCGTATCGGCATCATGGTTAAGAACACTGGCGCCTCGGGCTTGCAGTCGCCCGTCCACGTATCGGCTTATAAGGACGCTCGCAGTGTGCCGAACCTGCTGGCAACCGTCGCATACCAGTCAACAATCAATGCCGGCGACAGCGCGCTCGTGCAGATTGTTATTCACAATGTCGCCTCCACCTCAATGAACAACATACTCGTTGCCGTCAACGACCAGGGCGACGACGACGATTACGAGCAGCCCGAATGCAAGTATGACAACAATATCGCTACCGTGCCGTTCTCTTCCATACCGGTGGCGAAGAACGACACCATCTCGATGGAAAGCTGCGCGCCAATGCCGAAAACGGCAGCTGTGCTTGCAAACGATGCTTACGGTTGCGCAACCAATCTCTTAACCGTGTTGATTGTCGGGCATCCGCATCACGGAACAGCCACAGTTAACGCCTCGAAGGAGATAGTTTACACGCCGAACGACCCGGGCTACACGGGACGCGACTCCGTGATGTACACCATCAGCTGCGGAAACGGTCAAATCGGCGCAGCCAAGTTAGTCGTCAATTTTGTCAAGGATGCCGACGCCTTTGCCGACGAGGTATGGTTTTTCGGCAAGCCGGCTGCGGGCACAGGTTCGCCGGGTATCATCTTCAGGAAAAATCCTTCGGGACAGTACGAGCCTCACGACGCTTCGGGCATTTCCAAAGTACATACCTACGAGAACTCGCTGGTTGTATCTTCGCCCTACTGCGACGGACAGACGGTATTCTACGTCCAGCACGACCAGCTGTTCAACAATCAGCATCAGTATATGGATAACGGAGCCATCACAGGAAATGAATCCTGTTCCGACGGCTTGGCTGCATGTTACATGGGCGACAACAAGTATCTGATATTCTCGGTTACGGCAGCTTATCACAATCCCAAAGCGCTGAACGCTTATGTTGTCGATATGAACGGCGACAACGGCTTGGGCAGCAGACTGGGTACTGTGCTTAATATAGAAGCTGAAAGTACGGATATGCACGAAAGCATCGAACTTGTTCCGCGTCGCGATTCGGACAATCAGTACTGGCTGGTTTATAAATATGGCGCTCAACTGCGCTGCCGTCTGGTCGATGCGTCAAATCCCGCAGCGCCTTCGGTTGGAGCGGTTTCATCGACGATAGCGGTTTCCGCACCGGAAACATTCACCCTGACCTCATCGCCTGTAAACGACAGGCTGGCGCTGGCTTATCCTGTTGCCGGTTCCGTAATCACTGTTGATTTCAACAACAGTACGGGAGCCATGTCGAATATCAGGACGATAAGCACTGCCGGACATCCTTACGGACTTGCTTTTTCTCCGAACGGAAAATATCTCTATCTCGCAGACTATTCGTCATACTATTCAACAACACCAGGTATTTCTCAATACGACCTCACTCCCGCTTCTCCGACTTTGGTGGGTTCTGCGGTTAAATATTGGGAACAGGCAGATGATAACAATAAGGGAAGCGGCATGAAACTTGGACCCGACGGTAAAATATATGTAGCGCAGGCTTTGTCGGAGTACGTCGGCGTGATTGACGACCCCGATTCGGGCACAGCCCTGAGTGGACGGTACAACATTCACGGTTTCCACCTGAGCATAAAAGGCGGCATATATCTTGAATTTTCCGTCGGTTTAACCAAACCCGGACGTTCGATATGCAACACCAATATTCCGCCCGTAGCGGTAGCCGACGTGGCAACTGCCTGCAACGGCGAAGCAGTAAACGTGCTGCGCAACGATTATGACTACGACGGCAACAATATCTATCTGACGGGAGCGAAATTCGTCAACTCCGCCGACAACGCGTATGCAACAATCAGCTACTCCGCCGTCGACAGCACGATTACCGTAACGCGCAAGCCGGGCGCCACGATGCCTCCGTATCATACCTTTGTCATTGAGTACGACATCAAGGACGACGGCATACCCGTATCGGGCTGCCACGTCGGCACGCTCACGCTCACTCTGCGCGAGTTGCCCGAATATCCCGACATCCGCGTACATCTCTGTCCCGCGCCTGCACGTTCCATTTATCTGAGCAGTTACCTCGATTCCATCTTTGTTACAGGCATCAGCTGGAGCAAGTGGGCGGCGATTCCCGATTTCGTAACGAACACGGAGACCACCACCGGCGAGTTAATCACCGGCAGTTTCGACCCCGGCATACACGCCTACCGCTACGCGATTGAAAACGAATGTGGCTCGACAGGCAGCGGCACGCTCTACATCAAAGTTCTCGGCAAGGTTGATTTGGGCTTGCCGCCGGACACGGTAGTAATCTGTCGGGAGATATCATCCGCCTCGTGGATACAGCTCAACCGCATGGTCGGGCTTGAATCCGCCGACGGTGGCGGCTGGTCGTTCACCTACGACAATTCGTATATTCCGTATGTCAGCACACCCGTTCTGCCCTCTGCCTTTGCCGGCTCATACGTTTTCGACGCACGCGCCGCCTGGACAGCCAACATCGGGCAGTCATATCCCTGGCATGGCGACCCGCTTGCCCGCAAGTACGAGTTCATCTACACGCCCGCTGCCGGCAGCTGCCTCGACCCCTCGCCACGCAAAATGGTACTGATAGTAACGAGCAAGATGTTTTGAGAATTGAAAATTGAAAATTGAAAATGTTTGGAATTATGAGTTATTCTGCACTCAATTCATAATTATGACGGGATGCCTGTCCACATACGGACAGGCATCCTTATCATTATGCGGACAGACCTTCTGTTCTCAGGCGGGTGAAAACCTGATTTCTACACTGTTTTTCATATCTCTTACCTGACACAGGTCGTGTGCGCCTCCTGACACAAGTCGTGTGCGCCTCCTGACACAGGTCATGGGCGCAGGCGCCCAAAGGTCATGGGCGCTCACCGACAGGAATCACTTATTTATTCGACATCCCTAAAACGGCGCATCTCCTGTCGGCGGCGATATGTCAAATTCGACGGAATTATCCGGAAAGTCATTGTTCATGCGCGAGGCAATGGTGATGTTATTTCCTTCGGAGCGGGCGTCATTCGACGACAGCAAACCGGCAAATGCTCCCGAAGCGGGGTCTTCCAAATCGTAGAAACGCGCTTCTTCGCTGCGGAA
>JAITHX010000139.1 GCA_031279735.1 Prevotellaceae bacterium | reverse complement strand
CAAAGGACGCGAAGCCCTTGCGCCCTTTGCGAAGCCTCTGCGCCCCTTGCGTTACAAAAACACCGCAACGCGGTGAAAAAACACGCAACCTTTTTCCACACAATTCCCAGTAGAACCAGTTTTATAAGGATCGGACTCTGAAATTGTATTTCCAAAACCGGGATTGCGCACCCGATTTTCCCGTTCGGATTTTCTTTGCAAATAAAAAAGATGTGACAATAAGTTTATTGCGCCCCGTTCGGATTTTCTTTGCAAATAAAAGGCTATCCATAGAAGGGGATATAATTCGCAAATTTACGCGATATATTTGTTTCGTCCGATATTTTGATTAATCCGCTTTCCAATGTATCCGAAATAATCCGAGAAGCAACAAAAGAACTATTTTTTTCTATTCTAAATCTTTCTCGAACAGATGTATTATTAATCGACTTGTTGTCCTCGTATATTAAACAGGCATGTTGATAACAAGCTAGAATTCTTTCTTCTTTGGTCATTTCCGACAAGCATTTGGATGGAAATAAAAATATACGGGTATGTTGTTCGCTTCTCGTAAATTTAACAGCAGGCAGCCCGTGTTTTTCTATTGCTTCAATGGCGTAATCAATACCGCTGCCTCGTCTTTCACAAAATCGCAGTAATAACATCATATTCGCTAAAATTTCATTTCGGGAATTTGGCGGCAAGTCAATCAGGCGATTAATATCATTAAGGGGTGCACCAGGGTTGGTTACTGAAAGACGGTCGGAGAAAATTTCTATCGCAATGGACATTCCTGAAATAGCAAAATCTTGATGTATAAGTGCATTGGCAACAAATTCGCGAATGGCAACTTTCGGATAAATATATTTGCTTTCTCTTTTCACCTCTCTTTTTTCACCGTTTTGCGTATGCAACATTATAAAATCAACCAAACCTTCAAATCCTACAGCGTAGCCATATCGTCCAACCTGCTCAAATTCCATTTCCCTATTGTTTGTACCCATATATTTTCTGACAATAACCGATTTTCCCCTTAAGCCTTCAAATTGGGTTATATCATTTGCAAAGAGAATAGCGCCCAGATTGGTAATATGCCAATATCCCGATTCATATTTACAAAATTCCAAGTCGTTCATTTTATTTAGAATAGTATTCGGTGAAGATGGAACGTTTTTATCCAGCAACTCAAACATTTTGCGATAGTTGAGGAGTGTTAAAACATTTTCGGCATTCATGTTTTTCATTGCAATCTGTCTTTCAAAAAATATGCCTTCCGAACTTGAAATTAGCAATTTAATTTGATTGTGCGACATTTTTACCGTCTGTCCCGCCGAACGGCAATAACTGTTGAACAAATCTGTTCCTCGCAAATATACAGGTTTTTCCACCTGCTCGGGAATATGGACAAATAATAGGGAATATCCATTATATTCCAAGATGGCGTGTTCGATCTTAATAGAATAAGCCAAATTATTTTTGGCGATGTTCCCCAATTGTTTAACAATCTCTTCGGCATCGGATTGAGAAATGGAAAAACAAGAACCATCATTATTTACTCCGAAAACGAACATTCCGCCACCTTTCAGGTTGGCAAATGCGGATATATGCTGTGCCAACCGCTCCTTTTTAGGAGACAAGCCGCTTTTCCAATCCAGCTCGTTTAATTCCGTCGGTACGGGAATCAAACTGTCTTTAAGAACCAGTATCGCTTTTTCTTTCCAATCCATACCTTAATATTTTATGCGCAATCTTACGGATGCAAAATTAAGGATATTATCCGAAGGCTTAAACTTTTTTTTCTACCTTTGCAAAATTAATGTGTATTATAAACATAGAAACATCATGAAAATAAATCGCAAGGCTAATGATTGGAAGTTCGGACTGCTTTTCTGTCTCGCTTTTGCTTCCTGCCGCGAATCGAAAGTTTTTACGCCCGGCGCCCTCTGGCTCGACGACAAGGGCGTGCATATTAACGCTCACGGCGGCGGCATACTGTATCGCGACGGCGTGTACTACTGGTATGGCGAACACAAAATCGAAGGCGAGGCGGGCAATGTCGCCCATGTCGGCATTCGCTGCTATTCGTCGCGCGATCTGCATCGGTGGAAGGATGAAGGAATAGCGCTGCATGTAGCTCCCGAAGGTTCCGGCAGCGAAATTGAAAAAGGCTGCATCATCGAACGTCCCAAAGTGATCTACAACGAGCGAACGGGCAAGTATGTTCTATGGTTTCACTATGAACCGAAGGGCGCGGGGTATTCGGGCGCCGGAAGCGGAGTTGCCGCAAGCGACAGTCCGACCGGCGAATTTACATTTCTCCGAACCGTCCGCCCGAACGCCGGACAATGGCCGACGAATTATCCCGACGCGCTGAAAACCGGAACCATTCCTTCTGCCGGAAAAAACTACTCCGGCGGCTATCTTCCTGAACATCCCGATTCGCTCAAACTCGTTGCCCGCGATTTCGAAGGCGGACAGATGGCTCGCGACATGACTCTGTTTGTCGATGACGACGGAAAGGCGTATCACATCCACGCTTCCGAAGAAAACAGCACGCTTCATATCAGTCTGCTGAGCGACGACTATCTTTCGCACGCCGGAACCTACATCCGTTTGTTCGTCAATCGTTTTATGGAAGCTCCCGCAATGTTCAAAAAAGACGGCATGTATTACCTTGTCATGTCGGGATGCACCGGCTGGGAGCCTAATGCGGGACGTTCGGCTGTTGCGCCTTCCGTCTGGGGTCCGTGGACGGAACTCGGCAATCCCTTTGTCGGCGGCGATTCCGCACTCTCGTTCCATTCGCAAAGCACATACGTTCTGCCGCTTCAAAACCGTAAAACGGAGTTCATTTACATGGGCGACCGCTGGACGCCGAAGAACGCAATCGACGGACGATATGTTTGGCTGCCCCTCCGCCTTGAAAACGACAGGGTTGTTATCGAATGGAAAGACGAATGGAGTCTGGGGGACTGAGGGATTCAGCCTATAAATTTCAGTCTCTGCCCTTCCTTTACCGCAATCCGTTCGGCAAACCTGATCCGAGCGTCCTGTCCTTTCTGCTTCGCCGTGCAGGCAACCGGAATCCCGTCAACAGAAGCGCGGATGTTCGACGCCTTTTTCCCCGCCGGCAGCACAAACGAGAAACTTGCAAGTTCCGTCCTGCCGTATTTCACTTTCAGCTCGCACTCGATCCTGCCTCCGTCGAACTTCTGCGAATACGTTCCCCAGCCTTCCGCCGACGTGAACGGAGCTTTGAAATCGTCGGCGTTCCATCGCGGCGCAAAGCGCATGTAGCCTTTGGGTCCGTGATACTCGAATCCGCAGGCGGCGATAAACGAGCCGTAACTCGCCATTGCGCGAGCATAGTGGTCGCTGCACTCTATTTCGTTGTACGGATTGCGTTTTGCCGCGTGGTAGCGGTCGTGTATCGCGCGAACCAGCGTCAGCCCCTCGTCGGTCATTCCTTCGGCTATCAGATGCGAGGCTACCTCATATTCGTATCCGCTTTGACATTCGTGGAAATAGCCTGCCTGCCATGTGACATTGTCGCCGTAGGGGTGCGGTTCGTTTTTCGGATTGGTGTTGATTATCATCCCGCCTTCGCCCGGCAGGGCGTAGGGGCGTCCTCCCCGATGTTGCTCTATATAAGGTCCCACGTCGGGAGTATAATTGTATTTCCACAGCGAGCGCAGCGCCGAGCGAACCTTGCCGCTGTCGAGAATTTCGCCCAGCCCTACCTGATGCGCCCACGACTGTCCCATAACCTGGTCTATGTGGCATGTGTTGTAGGAGCCTAGCGCTGTCCGTCCTTTCTCCTTGTCGGGACGATGAATATAGTATTCGCCGTTGAAAAGATGCTTGTCCATGTTTGCGCCTCCCTTGCGCGCGAACTCGGCGCAGACGCGCGCGAATGTCGCGTCGCCCATTTCTTCCGCCATGCGCTGTCCCGCTTTCGCGGCGGCAATGCATAGCCCTACTATCCATGCTATCTCGCCGTCCCAAACCGCGTCGAGCGTGTTTTCCATCGGCGTGTCCTCCATGCCGTCGCCGTTTCTGTCCTGATTGATTATAAACTGCGTGGCTTTCTTTATCTTTTCCCAGTTGCGGCGAAGAAACGCATCGTCGGCGCTCATCTGATGTTCGCGGTAGCAGCGAAGCACCGTTCCCGCCTGTCCGTCGATTGCCGGGCGGCTTTCCATTTCGGCGCGGAACAGTATGCCGCCGTCTTCGCGCAAAGCGATTCCAAGATCTGTCCTCTCGCGGCAGTCGCGTTCCAGCGCGGGGAAGATTCTGCCCATCGCCTGCGCATACTGCCACACGTGGGTGCATGTTCCGTGACATGCTCCCACGCCTTCCCACGCCCAGAAGCGTCCGCTGCTGAAACGGTGGCAGGTTGTGGTGGCGAGCGTGTCGATGTTCATGAAAGTCCGCTCGAGAAACCAGTGCGGAAGCGACGAATCTTTCCACGTCTCCGCCCAGAGCAGCGTCTGCGACGACAGTCGCCCGAAATTCGCCCGAACATATTCCGCCACATCCGTCGCCGACGCGAAACGATTCTGATAGTATCTGCCCTCGTCCCTGATTTTTTCGTTTATTTTCAGATTCGGAAAAAACCAGCTGATCGCAAAATGTTTCTCCGCCCGCGCTTCGGGATGCAGTGCAAACGCCGACTGAACCATTCCTATCAGCGCTTGCTGCACGGGCTTGTCCGCTTCGTCCGATTGAACCGGATTGAACAGATTTGCCGGCTCTTCGGGATTGCCTGCCGCCGCAAAAGCCGCGTCGCCCTCGTTGAAGGCGGCAATGCACATCGTTCCGTAGTCGCTTTTCCGTTTCATGCTTTCCGCTTCTTTCTGTTCTACGGTAATCAGGCTTTCGGCAACAGCCGCGAATCCGTCGCGACGCACAACCCTGTTCAGCCTGCGGTTTGCCAGCGCGCCGAAGGGACCGCGAACTTCGGCTGCGGACTTGATGCCGGTTTTGTTTTCCAGCCAGCCGGACAGCGTGATGTTCACCGTTGCGCTTCCCGTGTTCCTGAACGAGAACGAAAGCACGGTGGCGGGCAATCCCGAATCGTCCTCGTTCAGCGGGATGAATGGCGAGTAGGTGCGAAGCGTCACTTCCACCGGCAGTTTCGCGTCCGAGTAGCGAACTGTTCCAACCGGATAGCCCGCCTCGAACGTAATTTCGTCCCAGTCCGATTCGCGAAGATATTTCACCGCGCTCAGCCCGTCACATTCAAAGCGGATGGCGAATCCTTGACTCAGCGGCCGAATATCCTGCGCCGGCTCGATGTATGCGGCGCCGTCGCGCGGAATGATGTCCCGCCCGTGAGGTCGGTCTATCCATTTCACCATCTTGGGTTCTATGCCTTCGCGGTTGTCGTTGAAAATGTCCCACAGCCACAGTCGCCCGTCGCCGCCGAGATAGACGCCGCCGGCATTTATCCCGCCGCAGGGCATGCCTATATAGCGCAATTCGTTGCGCGATTTGGCATAAACCGTCGCCGTGCCGCGCTCGTACAGCGCCGCGACCCGTTCGGGGGCGAGTTGTTTGTCGGCTGGGATTCCGCTGGCGCCGGCGCTGTTCTTTCCGCCGGTTTCCGCCGGCAGCCGGCGGAAAGTCAGACCTGCGGCGATGCTCAAGCCCGTGTTCAGGATAAATTTTCTTCTGTTCATTTTTTATAGCGAATCTATCAGAGTAAACATGTCTTCCACTTCGTCGATCGACAGGGCGCTTTCTATTCCGTAGGCGCCGGATGCCGTGCGTCGAAGTTTGGCAAGATGCGCCCCGCTTCCCAGCGCCGTCCCCAAGTCGCGGGCAAATGCTCTCACGTATGTTCCCTTGCTGCAATTCATGCGGATTCTTGCCACAGGAGGTTTATAGTCTATCAGTTCCAGCGAGCGTATGTTGATCTTTGCCGGCTTCAGTTCCGGCGTTTCGCCGATTCTGGCATAATCGTAGGCGCGTTTGCCTGCAATCAGTTTCGCCGAGAAGAGGGGAGGGAGCTGTTCGGTGTCGCCGACGAAGCCGGCGAAGGCGTTCGCAATGTCGGCAGCCGCGATATGCTCGAACGGGTAATGGCAGTCGGGCGACGTTTCCAAGTCGAACGAGGGCGTTGTTGTCCCGAAGCAAATATCCGCCACATACTCCTTTTCGCCGAGCTGTATGGTCTCGATATTTTTCGTGGCTTTGCCTATACATATTATAAGCAGCCCCGTGGCGAGCGGATCGAGCGTTCCCGCGTGTCCCACTTTTATTTTTTTCAGTCCGGCTTTGTTGCGCAGCAGGGTTTTCACTTTGCGCACCACGTCGGTCGATGTCCATGCGTAGGGCTTATCGACGGGGAGAACATAGCCCGCCTCGAAGTTCGAGACTTGCAGCCGCTTTGCGATGTTCGGAACGAGGTTTGGCTTGTCCGTCATATCTTTTTGACCAGAAGCAAATTTCCTTCGATTACGGACTGCACCCTCACCGGCTCTCCTGTTTTCAGCGTGTCGCCTTCGGTCAGAGCGTCAAACTCGCGCAAGGCGCCTCTGAGTGCAAGCTGAATCTTTCCCGTTCGCGCTCTATTGCCCATAATCGGAACGTAAACCACTCCGGTTTTGCCCACAGCTTCCGCAGTGCTGATGTTGCCGCTTTCGCCCAGCCTGCTCATATAATAGAATATAAGCATAACCGCTGCGACGAGCAGCAGCCCGCCCAGTGTGGCGAGGAAGGCTATCAGAGCCTTGCTTTCCACGAAGTTCGACAGCGATATTCCCGCCCAGCTGAACCCGAGAAGGAAATTGATGAAGTTGCGGAACGAAAAGAGTTGAAACGGCGACGAATCGCCCTCGTGTCCGTGAAATTCGGCGCCCGTGCCGTCGTGGGAGTCCATTCCCGTAAAGGTCATTATCGACTGTATGACGAACACAAATGAAGAACCTATTGCTGTTCCCCACAATATCTTCTCGAACAATTCCAGTGAATTCCAAAATTCTGTCATTTTTGTTTTATTCTTTAAGTTATTAACCGGCGACAAAGATAGAAATTAAAACCCGAACCCGGAAAATTTGTGCAGCTTTGTTTTTTTCCATATCTTTGCGCCCTCTTTCGGATGAAAGAGTGAATTTTAGGATTTTAAATTTAAGAATTAAAAATATAAGTAGAAATGAAAAGGACATATCAGCCGTCAAACAGAAAAAGAAAGAACAAACATGGATTCCGCGAAAGAATGTCAACGCCGAACGGAAGGCGCGTCCTTGCCGCGCGAAGAGCGAAAGGCCGCAAAAAACTCACAGTCTCGGACGAAGAATACTGGTAGGATATAAATTAAATTGATTTTTTTTGGGGGGCGCTTTCTTGGCGTTCCCTTTTTTTATAGCATGAGAGGAATAGTTCTAAACCAAATAAACTACAGAGACAATCTCGACATCGTGTATCTCTATTCCGACGAGCGGGGGCGAAGAACCTGTTTGCTCAATCGCCGCAAGAGGATGCGGCGGCTGGCTCCTCTCTCTTTGATTGATTTTGAATCGAGCGGCAGAGAAAAATCCGAAATGCAGCATATTAAGGAGTATGTGTTTTCACCTCTTCTTCCCGACATTGCCGCCGACGCCCGAAAGTCGGCAATAGCAATGTTTTCGGCCGAATTTCTCTACAAGGTGCTCAGGGAAGAGGAGGCAAACCCTTCGCTGTTTCTCTTCCTCGACGCTTCCGTCCGCATCCTTGAGTTTCTCGCAGAGGGCGTCGCCAACTTCCATCTGCACTTCATGGTGCAGCTCGCCAAACATCTCGGCTTCTCCATCCCGTTCAATAAAGCCGCAGGCAAATATTTCGACATCAAGCTATGCGAGTTCGCCCGCCTAAAACCTCCGCACCCTCAGTTCTTCGACCCCGAAAACACCCGAATCCTCGCCGCCCTGCTCGATCTCTCCTCCGACTGCCTCGGCGAAATTAAACTTTCGGGCAGCCAGCGAACAGCTTTCGCCAACCTGATGCTGAATTTTTATTCTTTTCGCTTCGACCATCACATCAACTTGAAATCCGCCGACGTTCTGCACGAAATATTTCTCTGAGCCGACCAACATTTTCGTCAAGATTGCTTGTTTTCCGAAAATCTTTCATAATTTTGCACGAATTTTAAAATGTGTATAGCGGTGAGCAGATTATTTTTTGTATTATCTTTTATCTTATTGTTCAATTTCCTAGCTCGCGAATCCTGCGCCCAGATTTATGTGGACGAAATGGAAAAAATGGTACTGACAGGCAGCCTCCGCGAAGAAGGAAATCTTACTGTCCACGTGCCGAGAGCTAAAGTGGAAGTCAAAGGCAAAGACCTTGTTACCCATGCCGACGGAACAGGATACTTCGTTATCGACGGGCGAGACTTGAGAATCACTTCCCAAAGCCCCGAACTCGTTCTCGTTATTTCGGCCGAAGGTTACGAAACTCAGGAACTAGTGTGCGGTCTCGACCGAATCGACCTCGGAGTGATTTTTATGAAAGTAAATTTCAAGGACGTTAACCCGATAACCGTGAACGACCTTATGCCCGACCGTCCCGAATCGGAGGGCATATCCCTGAGCGCGACCGGAGCCGCAGCTTTGTTCTGGAACAACGATCCTCTCGCCAAATCAACCAACTATACACTGGGCATGCACGGATACAAAATGCGCGGATACGATTGGCGACACACCGAAGTCTATCTCGACGGCGCCTCGTTCAACGATCCCGAAACCGGCTACGCTTTCGCCGGTCATCTCAACGGATTCATCGACGTCACTAAACGAAACTCCGGAAGTTCCCGCGTTCTCAACCACAAAATCTATTACGGCGACATCGGCGGCTACAGCAATATCTCCTTCAACCCTCTCTATCTGTCGCGAAGAGGAAAAGTCGCCTACTCGTTCGGCAATTCGCTCTACACTCATTCCTTCGACCTCGCCTACGCCACCGGAACCATGCCATCGGGCTGGGCTTTCGCGCTTCAGTTTTCGCGCAAATACGGACCCGGATTCATCAAAGGCACCGATTACGACGGTTTTTCTTATCTCCTGTCGGCGGGAGCGGAAATCGACGAATATAATTCATTCTCCTTCTTTGTCGGCGGCTCGCCGACCACCAGAGGCTCGATGAACTATTCCGCCCAGAAAACCTACGTCAAAAACAACGACCACTATTTCAATCCCCTCTACGGCTTATACGACGGTCGCGGAAAAAACGTCAAAACCAATTCCTTCCATCAGCCCGTGCTTGGAATGTCGCACGAATGGGAGGGCGAAATCGCTTTCCTCAAAACTTCCCTGCTGCTCTCAACCGGATTCAAAAACGAAACGGGAATGAAATCCAGCCTCGTCGATTCGCCCGACAAGATTGAAAATCCCTTCTTTGCCTCCTCGCCCGTGCTTTGGGATTCCATCCGCGCACTGAACGAATCTTCGCTCGACAGGCGCTCGCTCTATATTCTCGACCGAAATTCCTGCGACAGAACTATGGTCTCTCTCAACAGCGTTTACGACCTGCTCGACTGGGGAAATCTCGAAACTACCGCCGGCATCGAAATGAAACTCTTCTTCGGGCGATACTACAACCGGGTTGACAACCTGCTCGGAGGCGACTATTGGCTCAATATCGACAAATTCAAAACCTCCCCCCCCGATACGAGTTTCTATCAGTTCGACATGCAGGCTCCAAACCGGAAAGTGAAAGCCGACGGCAGCCTGGGGCACGACTATTCCGTCTTTCATCGTTCCTATAAGTTCTGGAACGTATGGCGATATTATGCCGGACGCTTCAAATTCAGCCTCGGCGCCTCGACTTCCTACATCGCTTTCGGCTACACCGGCAATGTCAGAAACGGAAAGGTCGAAACTTCCGGCTCCAAGACGCCCGACTTGAAGTTTTTTAACTTCTCGGGCAAAGGAGGCATAGCTTTCAAGCTGACCCCGAACAGCGACTTGGAGGCAAACGCGATGTACGCCCATCAGGCGCCTCTCTTTTCCAACGCTTATCCCGCTCCGAGAATATCGGGCGAGGCTTCGCCCGCCGTTACAAACGAAAAAATTCTCGCGGCGGAAGCTAATTTTACCGTCGCCGGCAAACGCTTGAGTCTGCGAGTGTCGGGCTACTTCACCATGATCAAGGACCGAATGGAATCCCGAAGCTATTTCAGCGACGACTATGCCAGCATGTTGAATATGGGTCTCTCCGGCGTCGGCACCCAGCACTTCGGCGGCGAACTGTGCGCAAGATTCAATCTGTTTAAGAGCTTCAAAGTCGATCTCGCCGCCGCCTACGGAATCTACAAATACAATTCCAACCCGCAATTGAGCCTGCATCAGGAAAACCTCAACGAACAGCTATATGCGGAAAGCACCGAATCCAACATGACCGGACTGTTTGTCGGAAATGTGCCCCAACTGGCTGTTTCAGCCGATATTCTCTACGATTCGCCGCTCAATTTCTGGGCGGGCGTCAACGCGAGCGTCACCGCCATGAGCCATTCCGACTTTAGCCCCGTCGCTCTTGTCTGGGGATCGGCTGCGGCTAACGAACAGATTGTTCTGCCCGTCGCTTTCACTCTTAATTTTAAGGGAGGCTATGCCTTCACCTTCGGCGGACGAAGCAAAAAAGCCTTTGTGCTCAGCGCCAACATCCAAAATCTGCTCGACAATAAAAACGGCATCCTCGGCGCTTATCGCCTCTTCGGAGCGAAAAACAACGAATTGCATTACGCCTACATGTACGGCAGATCCTATTATCTCACCCTGAGTTTTAAAATCTGAAACAAACAATCAATCATCATATTTAAATTAATGAGTTATGGTAATGAAAAATTTCATGATTTTCTCCAAGAATTATTTGCTGCAAAGCTTGTGCGCGGCATTGTGCTTCCTCGCGCTGGCAACCGCCTGCGCAAACGGTAAGTCCGACCTCTACGGCGAATGGACGCTGGTATCGGTGAAGTCCGCCGCCGGCGAAACGCTGACTGCGGATAAGCCCGAAAGAACTCCGAAGATCAAACTCGAAAAGGATGGAAAGGTTTCCGGCTTCGGAGGCTGCAACCATTATACCGGAACTTTCTCGACCGACAACAAAAAATCCTTGAAATTTAATCCGCTTGCCGCTACTAAGAAAATGTGTCTTGATGCTAATGTCGAAGATGCTTTCTTTGCCGCCGTTGCCGCGATCGACGGATACAAAATCGCCGACGGCAAGCTGATACTGAAGAAGGGCGGAACGGAAACAATCGTGTTCAAGTCGTCGAGCGAGGCGGCTTGCACGAAGAGCGAGGCGACTTGCGCAAAGGGCAAGTACTGCCCCTACGGCGAATGGACGCTGGTTTCGGTGAAGTCCGCCGCCGGCGAGACTTTGAAGGCGGATACGCCCGAAAAAACTCCGACCGTCAAATTCGAAAAGGACGGAAAGGTTTCCGGCTTCGGAGGCTGCAACCGCTACACCGGCACTTTTACTACCGACGTCAAGGCTTCGCTGAAGTTCGCCAGCCCGCTTGCCGCCACTAAGAAAATGTGTCTCGGTGCCACTATCGAAGATGCTTACTTCGCGGCTATCGCCACTGTCGATGGCTACAAAATTGACGGCGACAAGCTGATTCTTACAAAAGGCGGACAGGAAGTTGCCGTTTTCAACCCTTCCGCCGCCGCCGCCTGCACCGATAATGCCGCCGCCTGCACTCATTCGCAGTCCTGCATCCACGGCGAATGGACTTTGGTTTCGGTAAAATCCGCCGCCGGCGAAACTTTGACGCCCGACGCCCCCGAAAAAACTCCGACCGTCAAACTCGAAGCCGACGGAAAGGTTTCGGGATTCGGAGGCTGCAATCGCTATACCGGCACTTTCACAACCGACGACAAAGCATCCCTGAAATTCAGCAGCCCGCTTGCCGCAACCCGGAAAATGTGCCCGGGAGCGAACATCGAAGGCGCTTTCTTTGCAGCTGTCGCCGCGTCCGACAGCTACAAGATAGCCGACGGCAGGCTGATTCTCAAAAAAGGCTCGGAAGAGGTGGCGGCACTCAAGCCCTCGAAACAATAGCGCAGCCGCCGCATGAGACAATTTATCCTGAATGTTTCATTTAAGGTATATGCGCTCGACGAATTGGACGAAGCAGGCAAAACTTTGGTTATGGTAGCATTAAAAGCCTGCTCAGGCGCCTACGCTCCGTTCTCGGGATTCAGCGTGGGCGCCGCCGTCCTTTTGGCTAACGGAGAAATAATCGCAGGAAATAATCAGGAGAACGCGGCTTTCCCCTCCGGCTTGTGCGCCGAGAGGGTCGCCGTGTTTTTCGCTAATGCGCGCTATCCCGATGTGCCGATAGTTGCCGTAGCCGTGACCTCCTCCGTAGCCGGAAAGCCTTCGGAAAACTGCGCGTATCCCTGCGGTGCCTGCCGACAGGTGCTGCTGCAGAGCGAATTGCGTTTCGGAAACAAAATGAGAGTGCTTATGGCCGGTTCTCGGGAAATCTATGAAGCGGACAGCGCGGCGGATTTGCTTCCCCTGAGCTTTACGGACTTTGCGTCTTGAAACATCACATCCTGCTGCTGCTGACCGTCGCGGTGTGGGGAACGACGTTTGTCTCCACTAAAGTGCTGTTGAACTGCGGACTTGCTCCGTCTGAAATATTTTTTCTCCGCTTCCTCGCGGCTTATCCCGCTATTTTCCTCCTGTCGCCCCGAAAGCTGCGCGCCGACAGCCGTAAGGACGAACTGCTGTTCGTTGCTGCCGGAATGACCGGCGGTTCGCTCTATTTTCTCGCCGAAAACACGGCTCTCGAAATAACGCAGGCATCAAACGCGGCTCTGATTCTCTGCACCGCGCCCCTGCTTACCGCTCTCTGTTCCCGCGTCCTGCTGAAGGGCGACCCGTCGAACAGGCGCTTGAACCGACGGTGGGTTTTCGGCTCGCTGCTCGCTCTGACCGGCGTCGCTTTCGTGGTTTTCAACGGACATTTCGCGCTCGGGATAAATCCGCTCGGCGATGTCCTCGCCCTGAGCGCCGCGCTGATGTGGGCTTTATATAATGTGCTCGTAAAACAGCTGGACAGGACTTACTCCATAGCCTTTATCACCCGAAAGGTTTTCGCATACGGACTGATTACCGTTTTGCCCGTATTCGCTTTCGCTCCCTTTCGGACGGATGTCGCCGGACTTTCCCGCCCTGTTGTGTGGATCAATCTGCTGTTCCTAAGTCTCGTCGCCTCCATGCTCTGTTTCATGGCATGGAATTTCGCAATGAAGCATCTTGGCGCGGTTCGCGCCTCCAGCTACTTGTATCTTGTTCCCGCAGTCACTCTCGTTACTTCTTCGCTCGTTATCGGCGAAAGAATTACGTCCGTCGCCCTCTTGGGCGCCGCCATGATTGTGGGCGGAGTTTATCTTGCCAAGTGATTCCGAATGAACCTTCCCGAACAGTTTGTCGAAGAAATGAAGTCCATTCTGGGCAGCGAATACCCGATGTTCGAATCGGCTTTGAATGAACCCGCTCCCGTATGCCTGCGATTGAACGAAGGCGTAAAGCTCCCGCCGGCGGGCTTCGATCTCCCCTTCGCGCATCTCTATGCCGGCGAGGTTGCATGGTGCAAGTCGGGGAAATACCTGTCGGAGCGTCCCCCGTTTGCCCGCGATCCGCTGTTCCGCGCCGGCTCGTACTATGTGCAGGAAGCCGCCTCGATGTTCGCGGAACGATGCGCCGAAACCGTCAGGCAGCATGGCGGCGTCCGACGAGTGCTCGACCTCTGCGCCGCTCCGGGCGGCAAAGCCACGCATCTTGCCTCGCTCTTTCCCGACAGCCTCGCGGTATGCAACGAAACAATACGTTCGCGGGCGGGCACGCTGGAGGAAAACATGGCTAAGTGGGGAACGCCCAACGCAGTCGTCACTTCGAGCGACCCCGCAAAATTCGCCGCCCTTCCCTCCTTCTTCGATTTCATCCTCGTCGATGCCCCCTGTTCCGGCGAAGGAATGTTCCGCAAAGACCCCGAAGCAATGAAGGAATGGTCGCCCGAACATGTAAAACACTGCGCGGCGCGACAGAAACGAATCCTTCGCGATGTCTGGAACGCGCTCCGACCGGGAGGATTCCTCCTCTACGGAACATGCACCTACAACAGAGAGGAAAACGAAAACACGGTGAGATACATAATCGAAAACCTCGGTGCAGCCGCCGTTCCCGTCGATCCGGAGTTCGCCCGAACAGCCGGAATCGCACCCTCGCTCGACGACAGCATAGACGCCTGCCGCTTCTATCCCCACAAAACCAAAAGCGAAGGTCTCTTTCTCGCCCTGCTCCGAAAATGCGGCGAATCGGAACCCTTACCGCCGACCCGCTGGCGAAAACCCAAGCAATCCAACGCCAAAGACTTCGGCATCCGGTCGTGGACCCACAGCAGCGAAGAACTTGTATGCGTTCGCCGAAACACGGAAATATTCATGATGCCGGAAAAATTCGCAGGCGACATAGAACTCGTCCGGCAGCGGCTGCACGTCCTCTCCGCCGGCACCGAAATATGCGCCGCGAAAGGAACCCTGCTGATACCCTCGCACAATTTCGCACTTTCCATCCTGCTAAACCGCAACAATTTCACCGTCCGCGAAATCGACCCGCCAACAGCTCTCGCTTATCTGAGCCGCGAAACCCTCCCCTCCTTCCCGAATACCGACAAGGGATACGTGCTTCTAACTCATAAGAACGTAGCGATAGGCTGGGTCAAAGACACCGGAGAACGATGCAATAATATGATGCCGCGGGAATTAAGAATTAAGAATTAAAAATTAAGAATTAAGAATTGCCTTCGGGCATGAAGCCGGATACGGATC
>JAITHX010000237.1 GCA_031279735.1 Prevotellaceae bacterium | reverse complement strand
TTTCAATTCTTTTCTTCTCCGTTTTCCCATTCGTGATTATTTTTATTCAGCTCTCTTTCGATTTCTTCGATAGACGGCAGCGACGACTTGAAATTTTCCGGCAACAATTTTGAAAGCTGATATTCCGAAATTCCAATCGGTTGACTGCTGCTTTCCAGCGAGTATTGAGCGTCGATGTTATTCTTCTTTTTAACGATAAGTATCCCGATTGTAGGATTATCGATTTCTTTCTTCAATTGATTGTTGACTGCGGCTATATAATATCCGAGCTTGCCGGTGTATTCAGGCTCAAATTCCCTAACTTTTAACTCTATGACAACGTAACAGCGTAATTCCAGATGATAAAAAAGCATATCAACATATCGCTCTCTGTCGCCGGCTTGTATCGGATATTGTCGGCCGATGTAAGCAAAGCCTTGTCCCAATTCCAGCAAAAACTTGGTGATGTTTGCTGCCAGAGCATCCTCCAATTCCTTTTCCTGATAATTTTCCGTCAATGTCAGAAAGTCGAAATTATACGGGTCTTTCAAGGTTTCTTTTGCCAAATCGCTTTGAGCCTCGGGCAACAAGCGGTCAAAATTATTGATGGCTTTCCCCTGACTTTGATACAAACCGGCTTCGATGAAATTCATCAGCACCGCCCGACTCCATCCGTTTTTGAGAGTTTTTTGGATATAGAATAACGCTTCGTGTACGGATTTGCATTTGGTAATAATGTGCAGATGATGTCCCCAAGGAATTAGGAATAGCAGACCGGATTTAAATTCGTCCCCAACTTGGGGACGAATTGTATTTTGCCCGTTATAGACAGGCTGGAAATCTGCCGTCTCTAATTTTGCAACAAGTTGTTGCAAAATTATATTGTTCTGACTATAAAATAAATAAAACCGCTTTATATTATATAGATTTCTTTCCGAAAATCCCTTCATATCGGGAAATTCAGACATCAGCTCTCTGCTTAACTGTTTGAAGAATCCATTGCCCCAAACAGCATCCATTTGCCTGACGACAATATCGCGCCCCAAATCCCAATACAGGCGCAACATTTCATCGTTCACTTTTATCATCGCCTTAATCTGGCTCTGGCGGATACGACTTTTCAAGTCCGCAAGCCACCGTTTAATTTCCGGGTCTTTTATAAAATCCATGCTCATATTTCTTTAACAGATATCACAAACACTTATATGCCCTGCAAAGGTAATTTTTTTCATTGAAATGACTTTTTTACCTTTGCAGCCGGATTTTTAATACTGAAAATATGTCGGAGATTACGAGAAGTTTACAGCATAAAATAGAAAAGAGCATGAAGCCCAACAGGGTAATAATGATTTTTGGGGCGAGACGAGTAGGTAAAACCGTACTGATGAACCAAATTGTCAGGCGGTTTGATGGAAAAATACTGACGCTTAACGGCGAAGATTTCGATACTTTAGCTCTGCTCGAGAACCGAAGCATTGGAAATTATCGCAATCTACTCAATGGCATTGAACTGCTGGCTATAGACGAAGCGCAGCACATTCCCGACATTGGAGCAAAACTGAAACTTATGGCGGATGAGATTCAAGGCATTAAAATCATTGTCAGCGGCTCGTCTTCTTTCGACCTTTTCAATAAATCGGGAGAACCGCTTGTCGGGCGCAGCTTTCCATTTCACTTGACCGCTTTTTCACAACGGGAAATCGCTCAAACCGAGAATCCGCTGCAAACGCGGCAAAACCTTGAAACACGATTGATATACGGTTCCTATCCCGATGTTGTGCTGGCGAACGATAACGACGAACGCAAGGAATATCTGAAAAATATTGTCGTCGCCTACTTGCTGAAAGATATTTTGATGGTCAACGGCATCAAGAACGCTTCAAAAATGAAGGAATTATTACAGCTTATCGCCTTGCAGACCGGCAGCGAAGCGTCGTATGAAGAGCGGGGACAAAAACTTGGAATGAGCAAGAATACTGTGGAAAAATATCTTGACTTACTTTCCAAAACCTTTGTAATATTCAGGCTTGGAGCGTTCAGCCGCAACTTGCGAAAGGAAATTACCAAAGCCGGCAAGTGGTTTTTCTACGACAATGGCATTCGCAATGCATTGATAGGCGCCTATCAATCGCTGGCAATCAGACAGGACATCGGCGCCTTATGGGAAAATTACCTGATAAGCGAGCGCGTCAAGAAAAATCTGAACGAAAACACCGGAAAAGAATTGTATTTCTGGCGCACTTACGACGGACAGGAAATTGATTTGATAGAAACCGCAGGCGATGAAATTTCCGCTTTCGAGTTTAAATGGGGCGATAAAACCCCTAAGATGCCGGAAGCATTTTCGGCTCATTATCCGCAGGCAACCTATCAGGTTGTTAACAACAAGAATTATTTAGAGTTTATTTAGAGTTTATCTAGAGTTTATCTAGACAGTTTATTCCAGATGTCTATAGAAATACGATTCGTGTTCGGGCAGCAGGTCGGGATGAAAGATTTTGATTAAATCCTTCAGTATCACTTCGGGCTTCACTATTCCGGATTCCCAGAAATCGTCGCCGAATCCGTTGGCGCGAAGGTTGCGGTTGTATATCTTTTTGCGTTTGAAAGCGGGGACGCCGGCTATGCGCGAATCGAACGCTTTCATTTCGTCGAGCGACGCGGACGCATTTCCAATCAGCCAGAAATCCGCCTTCCATGCAAGGGCGAACGCTTTTTCGGCGCTCACCGGAACGCTTTCGCGACGATTGTTCTGCGGATAGACGTACTTCGCTCCGGCATCCTCGATGAATTTCACCATATAGTTTTTCATTCCGGGCATGTACCAAACATCCTTGTAGGGCAGGTTTATCATCACCGAAGGTTTGGTCGGGCAGCCGCGAGCCGATTTCCCGACTTGCTCGTAGTCGGCTTCGATTCGGTCGAATATTGCGGCGGCTTCCTTCATGCGTCCGAAAAAGGCGGCGACGGCTATCAGCCATTCCGCTTTGCCCAGAGGGGTTTCTTCGAGATATTCGCCTATGTAAACGACTTTTATGCCGATCTCGTTCAGCTTTTTCTCTATCGGGACAAATTCGCCCGCCACTCCGTAGGCGAACAGCACGTCGGGTTTCAGCGAATAGATTGTTTCGTACGACAGATTGGCGTCGTATCCCGTTTCGAGTGTTTCGCCTCGCGCCGCCGCCGCTCTCACGAGAGTGTCGGAAACGTGTCGCAAGCCGGAAACTCCCTTTATCGTCGATGTTTCGCCGAGTGCCGAGATGAAGGCTATGTGAGTGGTTGACATGCAGACGACCCTTGTCGCGGGCGTTTTTATTTCTCGCGGATTGTCCGGCGAGGCGGCTGGAGTGAGCAGATATTCAAATTCCACGTCCGAAGCGTATTGCCACGGGTTTTTCACTTTGAGAAGAAGGGCGTCGCCGCGGCGGGCGATGGAAAATCCCAAGGCGTGGCGGGGTTCCACGGCGGAAGTGTCGGCGCCGGCGGGCGGGCGTCTTTCTCCGCCGCCGGAACAGGCAGGCGAAACGCAGGCTATCCACAGAAGCAAACACAGAGACGAGCAACACGTCGAGATACGGGCAGTCATTGCGTTGCGATTTGTTCGTTTGCGTTCATTTCTTCCTTGTTCATTTCCTCCGCATTTCTTTCCTCCATGATTCTCTTCTCGTCTCGCTCCGCTTCGTCCATTCTTTTGGTTATGGGAAAGTCGGGGCGCCGGATGGCTTCCCTCTGCTTTCTCAGCGAAGGGCGGAGGCTGCGTCCCAGAACGACTTCGCCCGACGCGGGACGCAATTCGGGATTATAGCGAAATCCGGGCAGGCGGGTATCTTCGTCCCTGACGAGAAAGAGAGGGTTGTTGTCGCCTTGCGGACTTTCGTAATAGGCTATTCTGTGTACTCTTCCCGTCGAATCGAAGTCCATTTTCATCGACGAGGCTTCGGCTTTGTTCATGCTCAGTTCCGTGAGCGAAAAGGCGAGAGTCTGGGTGTTGCCGAAAGTTTCCATCGTTCGCAGTCGTCCGCCGGAGAATCGCGTCGTGATGTTTTTCGCCTTGATCTGGTTGTAGTAGCAAACGCTGTCGTTCAGTTTTGCCGGCGTCACTATCATGGCGTTTCCCTCGTAGTCGGCTTTTTCGGGGCGGTTGTTTTTCATAAAGAATTTCATTGAATCCGAATAGACCTGCATCTTTTCGCCGTCCCATACAACCGGTTTGCGATAGAGTTTCCATATCGAATCGATACCGCTGAAAAACAATGAATCGCATATCATCTGAAAGTCCTTGCGAAACATCTTGACGTTGCGGAAAGCGAAGAGCTGCCGGAAAGTCGTGTCGGCCGACGGATCGGCTTGCAGGGTCGAATCGCTGACAATCGAATCCGCGTCGAATCCTATCGATGCCGGTGCGGGAATGGAGTCGACGGCTTGTCGGGTCGAATCGCCGAGTGCGGAAATGGAATCAGCGAGTTCGGGCTTGGATTTAGGTTTGGGTTTAGGTTTGGGTTTGGGCAAGGTGATAGAAAATACGGTATCGGCGCGGAGGAAAGTCGTGTCGGCATCGTCGAAAATCACCACCGACGAATTGTATTTCAGTCGGAAGTTTTCGGTGTTCATGTCGAAGTCCGCATAATCCGCCATTGCGATTGTGCTTTTGAGCGAATCGGTCAGCTGAACGTTCGAGAACATGTTCCCCGTTTTCAGTTCCCCTTCGTAATAAATGGTGTCGGCGAAGATTTCGCGCGCGGGCGTCAGGATATACGAGTTGTTTCTGAAGAACATGATGTCGCGTTCGCTGTCGTACCAGCCCCGGTCGGCGAAGAGATAGCCGTCTGCCGTCCAGATGTGGGTGTTGGAGAAGAATCTGAAGAATTTCGTTTCGGAGTTGTATGTCATCGAATCCGAAATGAGCAGATAATCCCGCGTGTCGGACTGCACCGTTCCGATGAATTTAAACTCTTTGATTTTGGAGTAGTAATACCCGCGTTTCGATTCGAGCAGGCGGGTGGAATCCACTATGGTGCCGTCGGTTTCAAAATAACCCGTTTCGGTTTCCGTGTCGAAATCCACCTTTGTGGTGCGCAGGGTCGAACTCCCGTCGGTCAGCCGGACGAGGCGTCCTCTGACTCTGGCTGTTTTTCCGTCGTATCTCATGGAATCGCCCGTCACCACAGTCGAAACATTGACGACCTTCGCGTTGCCGAAAGATTCGAATATGCCGCTCGGATACATCACCGCGCTGTCGCACGACATAAGGGCATTGTTGTGCAGCATGCTGACGTTGCCGGTGAAATGCTGCATGCTGCCGCTGTCGGTTTCTATCATTCTCGTGAAGTCGCTGTTCAGTATTTCTATCCTTTTTCTCTCGGCTTCGTTTTTTTCGCTTCGGCGAATGGAATCGGCCGGCGAGGCGGCGGCATTTACAGTCAGCGCAAGAAACAGGACGGCGAGACAGTATTTCAGTCGAAAATCCATGTCGGATCTATCGAGGCGCAGTATTTGTATTTGCTGCTTACGCGGATATACTCCGTTTTGTTCTTTTTTTCTATCCATTTCTTTATTTCGTCCATCTGCTTTTTGTTTTCGTAGATGGAGGCGATGTATCCGAAATCCTGTTTGAGGTTAACCTTGTGGGAGGGAATAAATTCCTTCAGCAATACCACCTTGTAGAGTTCGTTGCCCGAAATGTCGGTCGAAACGTAAGGGTCGGATATTTCGCCCGTGCTTATATGTTCTATGGCTTTGAAATCTTCGGGATTGAGTTCGTCCTTGTAGAAATAGGCGCGTATTTCGCCGGTACGGTAATTGGTATTGACCACCAAGCCGTTTCCGGCGCGGGTTTTTTCGTTGTCGGAGAAATACTGGGCGGCTCTGTCGAACGAGATGCTGTCGGATTTGACTTTCGACACTATGGAATCCAGACGCGAGAACCCGATTCGGCGATCTTCGGGCGTGTATCTGGGTTTCATGAGTATGTGCAGATAGTTGACGAGACCCGTCTCTTCCTGACGTTCCAGAAGCTGGAGTATATGGTATCCGTATTCCGACTCCACTATCTTGGATATTTGCCCTATTCTCATGTTCGACAAAGCTATGCGGATGGGAGTGACATAGCTTTCGAGAGGACTGAGACCAAGCTCGCCTCCGAGCTTCGCGCTCTGTATGTCTTCCGAATAGAGCGTAGCCAGAGTGCGGAATTTCTCTCCGTCGATTATCCTTCGCCGTATTTCCAGCAAGCGTTCCTT
>JAITHX010000137.1 GCA_031279735.1 Prevotellaceae bacterium | reverse complement strand
CAAAGGACGCGAAGCCCTTGCGCCCTTTGCGAAGCCTCTGCGCCCCTTGCGTTACAAAAACACCGCAACGCGGTGAAAAAACACGCAACCTTTTTCCACACAATTCCCAGTAGAACCATTTTTAATTATGAATTATAAATTATGAATTATGAATTGCCTGACGGACGCGGGGAGAAATGAACCGTCCGACTTTCCGTCAGGTCGTAATTCGTAATTCGTAATTCGTAATTGAGACGTCCGCAGTCGTAATTCGTAATTCGTAATTCGTAATTGAGACGTCCGCAGTCGTAATTCGTAATTCGTAATTGAGACGTCGTAATTCGTAATTGAGACGTCCGCAGTCGTAATTCGTAATTCGTAATTCGTAATTGAAAATATTCGTAATTCGTAATTGAAAATATTCGTAATTCGTAATTCGTAATTGAAAATATTCGTAATTGAAAATATTTTATAACTTTGCGCTCAATTGTAATGTGTGTAAAAATTTACTAATACTTAAACGCATGGCTCTTTTTGCTATTCTTACCGATTATGAAATAATCCCGTCCACAACGGGAGGTATCGGTTTGTGTATTAGAGAGAGAGAGAGAGAGAGAGAGAGAGAGAGAGAGAGAGAGAGAGAGAGAGAGAGACAGATAGATAGTTACGGAGTTTCCAAACATTCCGAAAAATCACCCCCCTGCGCAAGACAGCTTGCGTCGGGGGTTTTTTTGTTGTATTCAAATCTAAACCCAAATAATTATTCATGATACGAAAGCTATTCCATTCAGCCCGCCCGCGAGTGGCGGGCGGCGGTTCGGATAGAATCCGACCACATTCGAGTTCCGGCGGCGTAGCCGGACGATTGGCAGGGAGATTCGTGCTTCTTTGCGCGTGTATGCTGACGGGAGTCGCGATTTTGAGCGCCCAGACCAAAATCGTGACGGGAACGGTGAGCGACGAGGACGGTCACGCGGTTGTCGGCGCAACGATAGTAGTGTCGGGAACTTCGGTCGGGGCATCGACCGGCGCCGACGGAAAATTCTCCCTCGAAGCACCCGACGCGGCAAAAAACCTGCAAGTTTCCTTCGTGGGCATGGAGACGGAGACTGTCGCTCTCACCGGAGCGCATCTCGACATAGTTCTCAAGACCAGCATCGAACTCGGCGAAGTGGTGATTACCGCCCTCGGCATCTCGCGCGAAAAGCGCACGCAGGGCTACGCATCCTCGTCGCTGAGCGGAGGCGACATCGCGAATCTCAAGACGGTGAATCCCATGACGGCGCTGCAAGGCAGGGTGGCGGGGATGGACGTGTCGTCGTCGCCGAGTCCGGGCGGCACGCAGAACATCAACATTCGCGGCTTCAACGTTCTCAACCGTTCGAGCCAGCCGCTCTACATCGTCGATGGGGTGCCGCTTACCAACATCCAGAATCAGGCGGGCAGTCTCACAGCGGTGAACACGCTGAACAGTCAGGCTGATTTCGGGTCGGGCATCAACGCCATCAACCCGAACGACATCGAAAACATCACGGTGCTGAAGGGTTCCGCGGCGTCGGCTCTCTACGGTTCGCGCGCGGCGCAGGGCGTGATCATGATCACCACCAAGTCGGGCAAAAACACCGGCGGACGCATCCGCGCGGAATACAGCGGCGGGGTGAGCATACAGCAGGTCGGACGCTTGCCCGGCGAGCAAACCATGTTCGGACAGGGATGGGGCGGCGACCGCGCTCTCGACGAGAACGGAAGCTGGGGTCCGGCGTTCGACGGCAAGGATCGCGTGTGGGGCAACATCGTCGATAACGCTCAGAAGCTGAAACCCTACGTTTATCTGAAAAACCGCATCCGCGATTTCTACGATCTGGGCATAGGCTACAACAACGCTCTGTCGCTGTCGGGCGGCACGGAACAGACGCGCTATCACGTGTCCGTATCGCAAAGCCGGCTCGACGGTCCCGTTCCGAGCGACGACGATTCCTACAACCGCTACACTATAGCAACGAACGCTTCGCACTCGACCCGAAAGGTGCAGCTGAGTTCCTCGTTCAATTTCAGCGTCGAGAGGAACAAGGTGTCGCCTACCGGTCAGGACAATTCGATCTATCGTTCGCTGAACGAGATCGCCACCGACATTTCGATAGTCGATCTCAAGAATCTCAACGATCCGTTCAACTCGTCCGACAACTATTTTACACCCTACGGGCTGAATCCCTATTTCGTGCTGAACATCAAGGACGCGATTCAGGACAAATACAAGTTCTTCGGCAAGCTGCAACTCGACTACAATCCGTTCAGCAGCCTCAAGCTGACCTACCGCTTCGGGGGCGACTTCGAGAGTTCTATCGCCGACATGCACGTCGATGCCGTGCGGTTTTCGGCGGGCGCGCCCAACGAGGGTTCGAGCAACGAAAGCCCCGGCACCTATTCGCAGGCGCGCCGGCAGAGGATTCAAACCAACCACGATTTGTTTGCCTCGTTCAACAAACCGCTGGGCGGCGACTTCTCGCTCAACGTTCTGGCGGGAGTCAACGCCAACGAATCGTCGTTCGCCGCCATCGAGGGCGAAATATCGTCGATCGACATTCCGGGATTCTACGATTTCCGCAACTCGCTGTCGCCCGCCGTGGCGCGTCAGCGTTCGTCGCTCTACCGGATTCTCGGCGCCTACGTCAACGCCGACGTGAGCTACAAGTCCTATCTCTATCTCACGCTCACGGCGCGCAACGACTGGTCGTCAACCCTGCCCGCGAACAACAATTCCTATTTCTATCCAGCCTCGATGCTCAGCTTCATCCTGTCCGACTTCCTGAAAAAGCGCGCGCTCAACGTCGGCTTCCTCGACTTTGCCAAGCTGCGCGCCGCCTACGGACGCACGGGCAAGGACGCGACGCTCTATCGGGTTCACAGTCTTTATGTGGCATCGACCGTCGTCAACCCCGGCTATCCGAGCATCGACAATCTGACGTTCCCGCTCGGAGGGGTGAACGCCTACACGGTGTCGAACGTGGCGGGCAATCCGGACCTGAAGCCGGAACTGACCGACGAGTTCGAAATAGGCGTCGAAGCGCAATTCCTCGACAAGCGTATAGGCATAGACTTCTCCTACTACGACAAGTTTACAAAAGGACTGATAGACGTGAAGCCCCTCGACCCTTCCACCGGATTCACGGCTCAGGAAACCAACATCGGCGACGTGCGCAATCGGGGCGTCGAGCTTTCGGTTTCGCTTGTGCCCGTCCGCACTCCCGACTTTCAGTGGGACTTGACGTGGAACTACACCCGCAACCGCAACAAGGTGGAACGGCTCGACGCCGAAGAAATATATCTCGGCGGTTACAGCGGCATGGGTATCTATGCGGTTGAAGGCAAGGCGCTGGGACAGTTCAAGTCGCAAATGGCGCAAAAGACGATCATCGACGGCAAGGAATATACCGTGGTGAACGGCAATGGAATGCCGCAGCCAACGCCCGACGACGTATATCTCGGCAAGGACATAAACGAGAAATACCGCATGGGACTGGTCAACACTTTCACGTGGAAAGGAATCTCGCTTTCCGGCACCCTGGACTTCCGCTACGGAGGGTCGATCTACTGCTACACCAAGGACTATATGCAATGGGTAGGCAACGGACCGGAAACGGTTTACAACGACCGGCGTCCGTTCCTCATTCCCAATTCGGTGACAGACAACGGCGACGGCACCTACTCCGAGAACACCGTCCCGGTATCGCCCGCCGAACTCCACACGTTCTACAGCAACGGAGGATTCAGGTACGACGACCACGCGGTGATCGACCGCTCGTATCTGAAACTGCGCAACGTCGGTCTGGCTTACAGTTTGCCGAAACCGCTTTGCGACAAGCTGCGCATTTCGGCTCTGCGCCTCTCGCTCAGCGCGTCGAACATCCTGCTGTGGACGCCGCGCGAAAACCAGTACATCGACCCCGAAGTCACAAGCTTCGGCAACGACATTTCGGCAAAGTTCGGCGAATACGGACTGACGCCACCCTACCAAACCTACGTTTTCGGAGTGAACCTCACATTTTAATCAATCTCAATAAAACGAAAAGACATCATGATACGCAAAATATCAACGCTGACCGCAGTCTTCGCCGCACTCTGTGTCTCGCTCTGCGGATGCAGCGACTATCTCGACGTGAACCACGACCCCAACGCCCTCGAGAAAATTCCCGACCCGAAAGTGCTTTTGCCCGCGGCGGAAATATGCGTGGCGAACAATCTGATGGGATGGGATTTCGGCTTCGGCGGCGGATTCTGGTCCGAATACTGGACGCAAAGCTACAGCGCATCGCAATTCAAGGCGCTGTGCGAATATCAGCCCAATGGATTCAACAACGCCTATCAGTCGCTGACCCGCGAAGCGCTGACCGACCTGACACGCATCAAGACTCAAACTGCAAACGACGAAAACAAGGGCTACCTGTTCGTAGCCGAAGCGCTGTCGATTTTCACTTGGCAAATCGTCACCGACGTTTGGGGCGACATGCCTTACTCCGAAGCTCTGCGCGGCGACGAGGGTCTCGTCGCTCCCAAACAGGACAAGGGCGAAGAAATCTACGCCGACCTGCTCAAACGCATAGACGCTTTGCTTGACATCGACTTGAGCCGATCGTCGATCGACGGGAAATACGACTATGTTTACAACGGCGACCTTGACGCATGGCACCGATTCGCCGCCGCGCTTAAGGTGAAACTCTCGCTGCGAGTGTCCGAAACCTCGTCCTACGACAACGCCGCCCTCCTGCGCTTCATCGAAGGCGCCGAACTGCTTGCGGCGAGCGCCAAGATTCCCGGAACGGTCTGGAACGACGACATGGAAGGCAAGCGTCACCCGATGCGCGAATTTCAGGCCGGAGGCGCGAATTATCTATCGCAAAACGTAATCGGATGCAAAAACTTCGTCGATTACCTTAAAATCAACGCCGACCCCCGTCTCGCCAAACTCTTTTCGGGCGGCGACCGAGGCGCTTTCTTCGGCGACTTCGATTCGAAGGAGGATTCCGACGGCAACGGAACCGTCGATGCTTCGGAATCGTACTGCACGCCCGCCTTCGCCGGCAACTCGGACTTGATGCTCATGTCCGAATGGGAGGTGAATTTCAACGTCGCCGAAGCGCACGCCCGCGCCGGACAAACCGACAAGGCTAAAGCCCGCTACGAGGCAGGAGTGAAAGCATCGCTGAAACAGAACGGCATCAGCGATTTTTCGATAGTCGAAACAGGCTATGCCAAATGGACTGACGGACTTTCGACGGAAGGCAACATCCGGCAAATCGCCTTGCAGCGATGGGTGGCGAACTGCAACTATCAGCATATAGAATCGTTCCTCGAACGGAACCGCACGAAGTATCCTCCGGTAAACGAAATCGACATCAAGGCAAACAGACGCGAGGCGTTCCTGAACTTCCCCGCCGGCAGCCTGACTCTCTCGGTCAACGGACGGACAATGCTGAACGGGAACCTCCCCGCTTCGCCCCTCTATCCCGACGGCTACGTGTTCCGAAACCCCAACGCTCCGCAACAGAAGCCGAACGTGGGACAAAAGGTGTGGTGGAACAAAAAACAAGGAAAATAACGCAATCTCAAAACGAAATGAAAACATTCGATTACACATTCAAATGCTTGTTGACGGCAGCCGTTGCGATTCTCGCGCTCTCGTCGTGCGGCAAGGAAACGGAAGGCGTTTCAAAAACCACTCATTACGTGGAACTCGAACTGACCGGAGGCTCGGATTTCTTCGTCTCGAAGGGCGGCGCGTGGAACGACCCCGGATGCGCGGCGCTCGAAGGGGAAACCGACGTGAGCGCATCGGTCAAAGTCACAGGCAACGTGAATACCGCCGCTACGGGAATGTATCCCCTGACCTACTCGGCAATGAATAAGGACAACTTTCCGGCGTCCGTCGTTCGCCGGGTGTTCGTGGTGGACGTCACCGCGCCGGCGCCCCTGTCCGACGGAGTTTACACGGTTGACAAGGACAGCTACCGGCACGTTAATTCGTCGGGAGCCGAAGTTGCTTACGGCTCAAACTACGAAATCACTATCACTCAGGTTCACCCCGGCGTTCTCCGCACAAGCGACCTGTTCGGAGGATGGTATGCCCAGCGCGCGGGCTACGGCGGCGCCTACGCGATGGAAGGCTATCTGATGTACTATCCCGACCATAGCGTCAAACTCCTTTACAGTCACGTAGCCGGCTGGGGCGACGGCATGGACGGAATGACGGGCGCCTATAACCCCGCCGACGGAGTGCTGTCGCTGTCGCCGACATACGTGGGCAATTACGTGTTCAATCAATTTATTTCCAAAAAACAATAGCACATGAAGAATTTACGAATAGCGGCGATAATCGCCCTCTGCACGCTCATCCTGTCGTGCCAGCGCGAACTCGACAACTGGCACAGCGAAACGTTCGATTATTCCGGACGCTTCGTCTATGCGCAGGAAGACGCAGGACTGCACATCGAGGACGGATACGAAATCCACATCTACAATTCGTCGGCAAACATAGCCAGCGAAATATGGATCGACGACGCATCGGGATTGTTTCCCTTCAAGGGCAAATTCAAGGTGACGGGCGCTCCGGCGGATTTCAGCGGCGAAAAAACAAAGAACGAAAAGGCGACACTACAGTTTTTCAACGGTTCAAGATACGTGAACTTCACTCAGGCGAGCGCTCTGGCGTATCGTCGCCCCACCGCCGCCGGTCAGCGACTGGACGGATACGCCGAATACGCGCACGTTACGCTCGACGCGGGCAAAATCATCCCCAATGGCGCGACAACCATAGGCGGAAACCGCTCCGACAGTCTGTATCTCAAGATTAGCCTGCATAGTTCCGAAACGGAGTTCGTTAGCTACGAGATCGATTCGAAGCTGTGGACAGTGCCCGGCGTTCCCGAATACGAGTGGAAACATGATCCCGACATCGACAGGCACGATCCCGACGCCGACGAATCCTACGAACTGAAAGGATACCGATATACGGGCTATCCGGAAGACATGTGAGCCTTTTACGAATTATGAATTATGAATTATGAATTATGAATTGCCTGACGGACGCAGGGAGAATTATGAACTGTCCGACTATCCGTCAGGCAATTCATAATTTATAATTCATAATTCATTTAGAATTGCCTGACGGACGCAGGGAGAATTATGAACTGTCCGACTATCCGTCAGGCAATTCATAATTTATAATTCATAATTCATTTAGAATTGCCTGACGGAC